>JBAZGE010000044.1:0-15349 GCA_041653035.1 Candidatus Omnitrophota bacterium | reverse complement strand
CTGTTTCTTGAGTTTCCCCCACACCTCTTCCGGCGTCAAGTGGCTCTTGCCGTCAACAAAAAGCTCAACGATCGCCTGCCTTCGGGGCGTGAGCTTAAAGCCGCCTTCTTTCAGCTTAACCAGATAATGCTCCACTTTGCCTCCATAAATAGAAGTTATTTCTATTTATACCATTTAAAACCAACTTGTCAATAAAAAAATCCCGCTCATCCGGTTTTAAGAATCACAAAATTTTGCTGAGGATCTCCCCTATCAAACTCTTGCCATAAATTTTCCGGCTTATCTATTTTTATATTGGGGGAACCGGGGGAGCAAAGCAATGCCAAAGCATTTCCGAAAAACTTCTTTCGAGGTGTTTCCCCTGGCCATTAAGCGGTTTTCGCATGTGCCGCTTTGAGAAAATTGCACTGCTCCTCAAGCAACTTTCTTATTTTCTTCTCTAACACTTCAATGTCAAACGGCTTGATAATATAATCATATGGCTTGGTATTTTTTGCCTTTTCGTCTATTTGAAATTGGTCGCCTCCCGTCAAATAGATTACCGGGATATTAGAATGCAGGCGGATTTTGGTTACAGCGTCATACCCGTTCATCAACCCTCTTAATCTAACATCCATAAGGATAAGATCAGGACTGTTTTTATCTGCACTCTGTACGGCAGCCTCTCCTGTGGAAACAGGTTTAAAAACATGGTAGCCGAGTTCTCCCAAGCACAACTTCAGGCTTTTTGCTATAATTGCCTCATCTTCAACTATAAGAATGTTTTTTTTCATAAGAATCCTTCCGGCACATACGCCTAGATATTAAAAGTCATCTTAAACTGAGCTCCCTTTACCCTATTGAGCTTGACTTTTCCGCCCAGTTGGCTTTCTATCGTAGAGATAACGAGCCACAAGCCCATCGTTTTGGCCCTCCGGAAATTAAAATCCTTGCGGAATCCTATGCCATTATCGCTCACCGTTATTTCCAACGTGCCCTTATTGATCGACCGCAACGCTATACTGATCTTGCCTTTCCTATCCCCGGGAAAAGCATATTTAAAAGAATTCGTAAGCAATTCATTGATGATCAGCCCGCAGGGGACCGCAAGGCCTATATTTAATAACACCTTGGCAACGTTAACCTTTACGGCGACTTTTTTTCGGTCGACACCGTACGCCAAAAGCAAATCATTGACTAAATCATGGACATAGCCGGAAATGTCAATACTCATAAAATCATTTGTTTCACAGAGCTTCTGATGGACAAGGGCCATGACTCTGATGCGTTCCTGAGTCTGCTTAAAAACATCAATGACTTCCGTATCTTTAGAATTGGCGAGCTTTAACTGCAAAAGGCTCGCGATAATTTGCAGGTTATTCTTAACGCGGTGATGAAGCTCTTTCAAGAGGAACTCTTTTTCTTTTAAAGACCGTTGAACGATCTCCTCGGCTTTCTTCCGATCAGTGATATCGCGGATATTACACTGGATCACCCGCTGGCGGCCGACAGAATAAACATTGCTGATAAATTCAACCGTGATGCTGCGCCCGTCTTTTGTTTCTAAAGGTAAATCTTCATACCGGACGTATTCTTTGGTTTGCAGCTCTAAAAAGGCTTTTTGGGACGCCTTGATGTCTTTAAAAACGCCGATATCCCAGAGTTTTTTTTCTAAAATCTCTTCTTTTGGATAACCCAGCATCTCTATCAAAAACGGGTTGGCATCATTGATCCTTCCTGTGCCTGCATCAAGGATCAATATCCCGTCCTGGGCTGTCTCAAAAAGCCTGCGGTAACGAGCCTCGGAAACTTCCAAGGCTGTCTGGCCTTTTGTATGTCCAGCGGCACTCTTATGCCCCGCGATTTTATTCATCATGATTTTTTATTCTACGCTATCAGGCTTGATTGATACCCGTTTTTGCTTTTCAAGTGCACCCTTAATAAGGCCAACCAGCTTCTGATCATCAAACGGTTTTTGCAAATACCCCACGGCCCCGGATTTTAAAGCTTTCTCATTAAATTCGCCATTTTTATTCGCCGAAATAATAATTACCGGACGGCTCGATCCTGACGCGGCAAGCTGCTGCAGCGTTTCCCATCCGCATAGCCCCGGCATATGGATGTCCAGGATCAAACAACCGGCAAGGCTATTGGGAACAGCGCTAAAAAACTCCTCTGCGGAAAGAAAGGTATTCACCGTAAACCCATACGTGGCCAACAGGATGCTGAGCGCCCGGCACACTGATTCATCATCATCCACAATGTAAACTTGCGGCTTATCCGCTGACATTTTAATATCCCGCCTTCCCTTATATTTTTTCTGCTTCAGGCACTATTATAGGAGTGGTAAAAGTAAAATCAATTGTACCCGGGTATAATCCTGGAATTTATATTGGGAATTCTGCACTTGCGAATGCTGAGAAGAAATTACGCAGAGAGGACATAAGACCCGCTTTTTGGACGAAGCGGATGAATCCAGCCACGGTTTTAGCCTGCATCTTCTGCATGACCCGGCCACGGTGGACTTTGATCGTCTGAAAGGCGGTTCCCCGTTTTCGGGCAATCTGCTTACTCAGCATACCCTTGGCTACGAACCGAAAAACCTTCAGATAGAAATATCATCATCAACGATATAACAAGAGGCCTGCGATTGTTCACTCGGCATCTTTTTTTTCAACAGGAATAGTGAAATAAAAGGTCACGCCGCGATCGGGATTATTTTTTACATCCAACCGCCCGCCATGCGACTCGATAATAGAGCGGCTGATAGACAACCCCATGCCCAAACCATCCGGTTTGCTCGTAAAAAACCGGGTGAAGAGCTTCGGCATATTATGCTCCGGGATGCCGCATCCGGAATCCTCCACCTCCAAGGTAATCGTACCGGTATCTTTATGCGATGTGCGGACCACTATTTCACGGACACCTTGACTACCCTCCAGGGCATCGAAACTATTGCTGATAAGATTCAGGATAACCTGCTGCAGTTGTATCCGGTCGCCGCGAACAAGAGGCAGATCACTCGCAAGCTCGACTCTTAAAACATTGTTCCGTACGGTGGCATCGGTAGCAAGAAGCCTAATAGTATCATTAATAAGGGCATTGATATCCAGCGGTTTCATTTCAGGCGCGCTCTTCTTCAACAGTGAACGTAATCGCTGAATAACCTCAGCCGCCCGCTGGTCATCAGTAATGATGTAAGACAGAATCTTCTTTAGTTCGGGATCCCTCCCCGTGAGCATGCGTTGGGCAGCCTGGGAATAGGAAAGAATAGCCGTAAGAGGCTGACTGATCTCATGAGCCAAGGATGAGACAAACTCCGCAAGTTTTCCTACCCTGGTGACATGCAAAAGCTCCTCGCGCTGCTCATCGATCTCTAACACCTTCTCCCGCATCAAAGTAACATCGGTCTGGATCCCCACATAATGAGTGACGGAACCGCCCGCATCCCGCACCGGAGCAATGCGCAGGTAATTCCAGAATTTCTCGCCGTTCTTCCGAAAATTGAGCATCTCGCCTAAAAAAGATTTTTCCTGGCGCAGCGTATTTTTTATTTCTTCAGCGATCCGCGGGTCGGCCTCGGCTCCGTAAAACAAAAAATAATTCTGTCCAATGATATCCTTCTTGGAATAACCGGTCATCCTCTGAAAGGATGGATTGGAATAAATGATCGGAAAACCATCCTTTTGCGCATCAACAATAAAAATTCCGTCGATAGTCGAATCCATCGCTTTGGTCCGGATGTAAACCTGCTCCTCTGCCCGCTTTTCCTTATCTGTCCAATGCCGGATCTGCCCATTTTTTATCTTCAGCTCATCCTCTTGCTGGTGAAGCAGCTCTCCCAGATGGTTACGAGTTCTATCCAGGTCGGAAGCCCGTCTGGTAAAATGCCGGCGCTCCCCGCAACCAACACTGTTTTCCGATAACGGCTTTTGGGCCTTATTCTGTTTCCCGGCAGCCAAACTTTCTTTCGCTGTTTTAGAAGTCCGTGTTTTCCCCTGCGCAGGAGTTATCTTTTCCGGTTTTTTTCTCATTTATGGCTGATTTGATTTAAATCAAGATCCCGTGTCAAACGGCTTCTCCTGAAGATCTAACCTCCCCCTATGAGTATATATGTAACAATTATATTTTACTCTTTTCTGGATTTTTTGTACATTGCTATTTTTATTTTTTTGCCGGCAGTTAAAAACATACAACATCATATCAATCGCCCATTTGCGCGGCTTGGTCAGCCAATCGGCATCAACCTCATGATGGGGAATGGCGGTTTGTGAAAAGCCATAGCGGTAAGCACACGTACATGGGAAATCTTTTCATACAAGGAGAAGGCGGGTTAAAAATCAAGATTCCCCGATTTCACTAATAAGCTTTTCTTTTTCCGGAAGGCTCAACGGCTGATAATGCCTAAAAATATGGGTTTGGTTATATTTCTTGAGCAGATTGAAATAATTCTTCTTTCATGGCTCACCTATCCGTATCGGATGAATGACTGCATACTATGGTAAACCCCAGCAGTTCCTCCACTATTGAAATAAGCAAAGAAGATTGTTTAGAGACGCTATCAATTGCTTTTTTTTGTTCCTCAGTAAGAGGGCCGTACGATCCATTCTGGAATAATGCTATGTTTCCACTAATCACCCCCAATGGTGTGCGCAGTTTATGCGAAATAAGAGCTAACGTATCCTGCTTAAGGAGTTCTCCAGTGCGCACAGCGGTAACATCGCGTAAAATAAAAACAATGCTTAATAACTCTCCGGCTGAATTCTTTATCACATTCAAATTAACCTCTAAATATAATGCCTCTGTCGTTTCTGAATTTTGGCGTACAATATCAAATGTTTTATGCGCAATCGCCAAATCCATAAGAGCTTCTTTACTTATAGAAACGGAGTAATTCCGGAATAGCGTTTCGACCAAATTAACATTCGCCGGATCGGCAATATTTAAATACTTTAAAATCGCCTCATTGCTGTCTTTAATCAGATACTCCGGGCTGCAGACAGCGATACCATCGCTTACTTTATCAACCACCGCCTTAAATTTCTCCTTTTCCTCTAACTGCCGGCGGTAATAACTTATTTTGAGTATAGACTTAACTCTCGCTAATAATTCAACCTTATCAAAGGGCTTGGAGATAAAATCATCGCACCCTGCCTCAAGGGCTTTTATCTTGTCTTCGGTCTCCTGAAGTACGGTTACCATCACCACCGGGATAAGGCGTGTCTTTTCATCGGCACGCAATTTCTTCAGCACTTCTATGCCGGACATCTTGGGCATCATTACGTCCAGCAGAACCAGATCGATTGGGGTACCGGAAAGTTTCCCCAACGCTTCTTCACCGCTTGCCGCCCTGACAATCTCATAACCCTGCGGGACAAGAAATGCTTCGAGAAGTTCAATGTTTTGGAGCTGGTCATCAACAACTAAAATCACTGATTTGTTTTCCATCCTCCACCTCCCCCGGAATCGTTTATTCCCATCATATCAACAAAGCTTCAGCAGGAATACGCGCATGGGATATTCCAGATATCTTTTGCATATTCCTTTATTGTTCTATCGCTTGAGAATCTACCGGATTTAGCTACATTAATAATTGATTTCTTCGTCCACTCCTTTTTATCTGTATACAGCCGGGAAGCTTTCTCCTGCTTTGCGCAATAATCATCAAAATCCGCGCAGACAAAATAGCGATCTCCATAAAACAGGTTATCTAAAATCGGGGCAAAAAGGCCGGGTTGATCCGGAGAAAAGAAATTATTCTGCATAAGCCCGATTATCTCCTTAAGCACCGGGGAACGATCAATATAGCCCTGGGGATTATATCCGGATGCCAGTATCTTCTCGATCTCTTCAAGCCTTAAACCAAAAATAATAATGTTGTCTTCACCCACAGCTTCGGCTATTTCAATATTTGCCCCGTCATAGGTCCCGATGGTCAGGGCGCCATTCATCATAAACTTCATACACCCCGTACCTGAAGCTTCGGTGCCTGCGGTTGAAATCTGCTCGGAAAGGTCACTCGCCGGAAAAATACGCTCCGCCAAAGAAACACGGTAATTCTCCAAAAATACTACCTTTAATTTATCTCCAATCGCTTTATCACTGTTCACTACATCCGCGATGCTGTTAATAAATTTGATTATAAGCTTGGCCATGGAATATCCGGGGGCAGCCTTACCGGCAGCGATAAAAGTCCTTGGGACAAAGCGTGCGCGAGGATTATTTTTAACCTTTAGGTACTGCGCGGCGATATAAAGCCCAAACAAAAACTGCCTTTTATATTCATGAATTCTTTTAACCTGTACATCAAACATGGAATCCGGGTTTACACGGATATTGGTACTGTTATAAATATATTCGGTAAGGTGCTTTTTGTTTGCCTTTTTTACCCGCTGCCAACTCTCACAAAAATCACCATCATCTTTTAAAACAGCAAGTTTTCCCAATTCAGAAAGATCAGTAACCCACGTATCACCGATCGCCGCCGTTATTAATTCAGAGAGATTGGTATTGGATTTCTGCAGCCACCTTCTTTGGGTAATGCCATTGGTCTTATTGTTAAACCTTTCCGGGAAAAACTCATAGAAATCCTTAAAGAGCTGTTCCTTAAGAAGCTTTGTGTGCAATTCAGATACGCCGTTTACCGAGTGTGAACCGATTACAGACAAAAAGGCCATGCGGACTTTATTAGGATATCCCTCTTCAATAAGAGACATCCTTCTAAGACGATCCGTATCTTCGGGGTACCTTTCGGCGGCATCTTTTAGAAAACGCGTGTTGATTTCATACAAAAGCTGCATATGCCTGGGCAGAAGGCGCTCAAGCATCGGAACAGGCCAACACTCAAGGGCTTCCGGCATTACCGTGTGATTTGTATACCCGAATGTTTTCACCGTTATATCCCAAACAGTATCCCAATCCAGATTTTCTTCGTCAATTAAAATACGCATCAGCTCAACTATTGCCAAAGAAGGATGCGTATCGTTCAGTTGAATCGCTACTTTATCAGAAAAGGATTTAAAATCGGAATTATTTTCCTTAAAACGGCGGATAATATCCACGATTGAGGCAGCGGTAAAAAAGTATTCTTGTTTTAAGCGCAGTTCCTTACCCTGGCTGCTGCTATCCCGGGGATAGAGGACCTTGGAGATATTTTCTGAAGATACCTTGCTGTAAACCGCATGCTCATAATCACCTTCATTAAAATCCCTTAAATCAAAATCGGCGCTGCTGCGCGCAGACCAAAGCTGCAATGTATTTACAATGTCGGTTTTATAACCTACAACTGGAATATCATACGGTACCGCCAGAACATCTTCAGTATCAACCCAGGTAACTCGCAGCTTCCCTTTTTCATCATTAAACGTGGAGGTGCGGCCGCCGAAACAAACCCTCACCGCACGCTCAATCCTGGGAAATTCCCAGGGATTACCTTTCGTAAGCCAGGCATCAGGATATTCCGTTTGGTAACCATTTAATATTTTTTGATTAAAAATCCCATATTCGTATCGGATGCCATAGCCATTGGCCGGAATACCAAGGGTAGCCATCGAATCAAGAAAACATGCTGCCAATCTTCCTAAGCCGCCATTCCCAAGGCCCGCATCCTGCTCGCAGTTATGCACTTCTTCAAGGTCGAACCCCAATTCCTGGGCAGCGAGTTTTGTCTCATTTCCAAGTCCTAAGTTAAGCACATTAGACCCCAGGAGGCGGCCAATTAAAAACTCTAAGGATAAATAATAAACTCTCTTTACGTTTTCTTTGCGGTATTTCTGCTGCGTGTTAATCCAACGCTCAATAAGCCTGTCTCTGATAGCGATGGCCAAAGCCATAAAATTATCATACGCGGTCACGCTATACTGATCTTTGGCAAGCGAATATTGGCGGGCAGAAAGAAAAGAATGCTTGATACCATCCTTGGACATATCTTTGCCGATATTAACCCAGGAATTTACGTCTTTTTTTCTCTGCGGCATTTTTTGGCCCCTTTGAAATGTAGAGTTTTCTCTCGGCATCAGCCACAAGCTTAGGCATCGTTACGTCCAGCAGAATCAGATTTGTCTTTCATCCTCTGCCTCTTTTGAATTTGGCTCTCCACCATATAATAAACTCACTTGATAAACTGCCTGATTTCTTTCGCAAAGATGCGCGTATTTATCGGCTTGCCTATGAATCCGCTGTTAGTTATGGCGTTTATCTCTTCTTTGCCTTCTGCCATTACCGAAGCAGTCACAAAAACAATGGGAATATCGTTTGTCTCTTTGTCTTGACGCAATATCATGGCGGCTTTGCTGCCGCGCATATCGGGAAGCCGCACATCCATAATTATGACGGCCGGTTTTTCTTTCCTGGCAACGGCAATTCCATCGGCAGCATTTTTGGCTTCAAATACTTCAAAGCCAGCGATTTCCAAGAGGTCTTTTTCCAGCATCAGACTGTCCATATTATCATCGACAATCAAAACTCTTTTCTTCATCGCACGCCGCCTTTTTCGATATAATCGGCAAAGTAAACCTGACTTGAGTGCCTTTATTTAACCCCTCTGATTCTACGGAAAAATTCCCGCCATGCAGCTCAACCAGCTTCTTAGAAAGCGGCAAACCCAGTCCGGTCCCCTCAGTTACCCGGGAATATGGGGTATCGACCCGGAAAAATCCCGCAAATATTTTCTCCGCGTTTTCAGGTGCAATACCGATTCCCGTATCCCAAACTACTACTTCTATCCCGAAATCGGCTTTTTTCGCCCGCATGCCGATTTTACCACCCTCAGGGGTAAACTTAACCGCGTTTGAAAGCAGGTTGTAAATTATCTCTCTTACCTTGAGCTCATCTGCCTTAATATCCGGCAGATCTTCGGCTATTTCAAGCAACATTTCAATTTTCCCTTTGCTGGCCATATCCGCTACCAACAATGAAATCTCATGCAATAGACTCTTCATGGGTAAAGTGGATAATGATAGATTCATCTTCCCGGCTTCAACTTTTGCCATATCAAGTATCTGATTTATCAACAAGAGAAGATGCTTTCCGCTGGTTAAAACGTTATTAACGTATTTTTTTTGTTTCTCATTAAGCGGCCCGAAAGTCTCGTCGTATAGCACCTCAGAGAAACCGTTAATGGAGTTAAGCGGAGTCCTAAGCTCATGCGACATGTTGGCCAGGAACTCGGATTTTGCCCGCGTGGCACGTTTTAACTCGGCGGCCAACTCCTGTAACTTTTTATGGGCTTTTTCCAGGCCTTTTTCTATCTCCCTGCGCTCAGTAATATCCTCGATAGCCAGAAGGATGACCCGTTCTTTTCCCGACACTCGTTGAATTTGCCGGGCATTCAAAAGCATGATACGCCTGCCGATTGTGGCAAAAACGTGTTCAACCTCATAGTTATCAAAGGTGGCCTTTTGAGGAAGGATGGTTTCCAACAGTTCCCGCAGCTTGGGGATATCCCACTGTTTATTGCCCAGATCATAGATCAGTTGCCCCACGGTCTCTTCGGGTTTTACCTTGAAGACTTCATAGAATGAACGGCTGACCGCGACCACCCTTAATTCCTGATCCAGAGAAATCAAGGGTTCACGCACCGTGTTGATGATGCTCTCGGCGAATTCACGGGCTGTATCTTCGGATATTTTAGTTACTCCCAGTTCTTTTCGGGTCTTTTCCAGGCCGGCTTCTATCTCCTTACGCTCGGTGATGTCGCGGATGTTGCATTGAGCCACTCGTGCCCGATCGATGAGATAGATGTCCACATCGATGTGCTTTCCTTCTTTTGTGGTTATTGGTACGTCTTTATAGGAGACCGGTTCGGCTCTCTCTATTTTCGCCAGGTCTTTTTTAAAGTCCATTGCGCCTTTTAGAACCCCGACATCATTAAGGCTTTTTCCCAAAAGATCCTTGTTAGAATAGCCCAGCATTTTTGCGGCGGCGGGGTTGGTATTGACGATAGTGCCCGTTTGTTTGTCAAGAAGCAGCAGCCCGTCCAGCGAAGTCTCAAAGGCCCTCCGGTAGCGTTCCTCGGATTCTTTCAACATGTTTTCCGATAGTTTACGCTCGGTAATGTCCTCGATAGCCAGCAGGATGATCCGCTCCTTGCCTATCCCCCGTTCAATCTGCCGGGCGTTCAACAGCATGGTACGCCTGCCAATTGTGGTAAAATCGTGTTCAACCTCATAGTTGTCAAAGGTGGCCTTTTGGGGAAGAATGGTTTCCAGCAGTTCCCGCAGCTTGGGGATATCCCACTGCTTGTTGCCCAGGTCATAGATCAACTGTCCCACCGTCTCTTCAGGTTTTACCTTAAAGATATCATAGAAGGAACGGCTGACGGTTACCACGCGCAGATCCTGATCCAGAACGATCAAGGGCTCACGCACGGTGTTGATGATACTCTCCGCATAAATGCGGGCATCCAATTCTTTGTTTTTCTTTTTATCTTTCATGGTTTCGCCTCTATTCATGAGAAAGGTTGTTGAGCCCTCTGCCCCGATCGATATATTTAGAAAACCTTTTTAATTATTGTGGGGGCCGTATCCTTTCATTAATAAGGAACAACTAATAATACCTTTAATTTTTATTTTAAGCGGAATTCGCGGGCCGCTTTTATCGATCCAGATCTCAAACGTATCGGGTGCGCTTTTAAAATGGTAAGCCTGGAATTTACCGCCAGGAACTATTATTTCATCTATTGAAATTAATTTTAAATCAAATTTCAAGAGCTTAAGCTCAACAGGGATATTCGCAGTAAAATGCCAGCCAATTTTAAGGTCAGGCTGCTTACGCAGATAAAAAATAAGCGTGTTCATATTTTGAATCGGGCCGTCTGCTTTGATCATCCGCTCCTTTACTAACTTTTTGCCTTTAAACTTTTTTATTAAAACTGTAAATTTCTTCTGATCGTATTCTTCCGTTCTATATTCTTTACACCAAAGGCCTAAATTAGTGCGTTCTGTTTTATATGGCAAGGAGCTTTCCGGGTCGTAAAATATCTTTTCCATGACCTCGACAAATAATATTTTGCTCTTAAGCGTTACCAAATTCAGCTTTACTCCTTTTAAATCAATCGTTCCAAAATTTTTATATTCTGATTTCCCGACAGGTTTTATAAGATACTGAATACTCTCGCCGGTATAATCATAAAGATTCACTCCTCCCCACAATAAAGCAGCATCTAAAATAATCATTAAAACCGTCGCCGGCACAATAAGTATTTTATTAATCTTCATATCCTTAAAGAATTTTAGTTTTTCCCGCAGAAAGCGGGGACGCTTCGTCCTCCGTCGTATCTTTAATCTTTACGGGTTCTGTTTTCTGAAAGCCTCCCTCGAACACTGATGTAACTACGGATCTAATATAATTGCTGTAAATATCCCACTCCGCTTGCATGCGCCACTGGAAAAGATACCGCGAACTGTTTTTCTTGCCCAGAGAAATAGATTTTCTCGATCTAATTTTATCATAAATTTCCAACATGTGTTTAGCGGCAGACTTAATCGGGTATTTCTGCACCGTCATTCTTACGATCTGCTTTATGGTTTGCAGCTCTTCAGGTGTTCGGGATAAAGCCCAGATAAGAGCATCAACAAAACTTCGCTGATCCATCTCATTAAGCAGCCGGCCGTTGTGATAATCTTCTACAACCTCCCGCGCTCCCGGCGCGTCCAACGCCACCACCGGAACCCCTGCGGCCATGGCTTCAATGAGAACGATCCCTTGCGTTTCGCTTAATGAAGCAAATGCGAAAACATCCATGGCAAAATAAGCATCAACTAAATCCTGATACCGTAAAACCCCGGTTAAATGCAATCTTTTTTCAAGGCCGGCCGCTCTAAAGGCGTCCTTGATCAAATCTTGCGATGGGCCAAGGCCCACGATCAAAGCATGGACCCGTGGATCTTTTTTTAATAATTCGACCAGACAATTTGTCAGGAATCCCAAATTCTTCTCCGGCGCCAGCCGCCCGGCATGGCCGGCCACTAAGGCATCGGGAGGGATCTGATTGCGTTCGCGAAAGGCTTTTCTGTCGCCTTTTGAAAAACGTTCCGCATCTATCCCTGTCGGAATAACCTCCAGAGGGGTCTTGACGCCCCGTTTAAGCAAGATATCCCGCACGCTTTCGCTCGGCACGATTACCTGATCCACCAAATTTGAATATCCGGCAGCAAGCTTGACCATAAATCGTTTCACTCCCTCATTTTGAACCGGCCAATCATGCACGTACTGTTCAAACATACAGTGATAAGTAAATACGAGCGGTATGGCGTGCTGCCGGCTAAGCCGTAACGCGAAATCTCCCATGAAAAACGGGCCGTGGCTGTGCACCATATCCGGCACGAATTCTTTCATGTATTGCTTTAAAAGCCTGGAAACCGGAAAGTTAACGGAAAAAATAGTCCCGCCAAATTTTTGAAAAGCCGGAATTCGAATAACGCCCGGCTCCTCTTCCGGGGCGCCTCCAAAAACCGGAGTAACGATCAAAACCTCATGCCCTAAACTTCGAAATGCCTCGCTAAAAGAATACACCGATTGCTCTAACCCGCCCACCATCGGAAAGTAAGTATTCGTCATCATGAGAATATTCATTATTCATCCTTTAATTTAATAAGCGCTTGTCTCGCCGCCAGATTTATCGCTTCGTAAGAATTGGGCGCACCCATGGCCAACCCTTCTTTTTCCAAATCTTCGGAAAGAAGCGGCTTGCCGAATCTGACTCTAATCGGATAACACTGAGGATACTTTACCGTACTGGGCCACGCCTCATAAGCACCTTCTATAACCACCGGAACGAGCTTTGCCCCCGTTTCCTTAGCTAAGATACCGAGCCCTTTTTTAAATTTCCCTACTTCTCCGGTAGTACTGCGCAATCCTTCCGGAAAAAAACACAAACCTTTACCGCGTTGTAATACTAAAGAAGCGCTGCGCAGCGACTCCAGAAAATGCGTTGCATAATCAAAGGGGATAAGCCGTAACATCCTTACGATATTCCTTAAAAGAGGAGATTTTACAAACGGCCTGAAATAATACGGTATGAATAAGAAGTAAAAAAGCTGAAACACCGGTCTCCGCGGCAGACAAGCGATAATAGCCGGCCCATCAAGATCACTCGTGTGGTTGGGATATAGAATATAAGCTCCTTCTTTGGGCACGTTCTCCGCTCCTTCTTCCTTAATATGAAAAAACAATTTAAAAATCAAATAATCTATGGCTGTTATACTAAATCGAAGCAGCCAGGCGAAGAAACCGGTACCGAATTCGAGCGCCCCCAGATGTTCTTCTTTCGGCAGCACGCGTAGATTTTGTTTCCAGAAATCCGGCCCTAAAGATATCCCCTGTTCCTCAGAAGTAATCTCTTTAGCTCCTTTCAACGCATCCGTTATTTCCAAAATAAGATCCTTTACTCTAAAGGCTCGCGAGATTGCCTCGTCTTTTATATCAGAGCTGAAAGCTAACTCAAGGCGCAAAGTAAGCTCTATCCTGCCTAATGAATCTATGCCCAGGTCCAGCTCTAAAGAATCCTCAAGTATTATCGGTCTTTTAATACCACTTTGCTCCTTTAGGCATGCCAAAATTTTTATGCCGGTTTCGGATTCTATCAACAGATGATCCGCGGCTGAAAGCTCTCCTGATACCGGAAGAGCGCCTTCTATTCCTGCGATCACCCTGGGTTCATATATTTTCTTAACCGCATATCTGTCTACATGACCCAACAGGTTATGCGGCAGATCCTCAAGGGTAATAGTAAAACCTTTAAGCCGTTTATAAATCGGGAGCGATGCCGAGGCATTATCAAATCTCTCCTGAATGGCTAAATGCAGATTCACTGAGGCGAATCTCCTGAAATCGTCAAGATCCGGCTGAATGACAGCCCAAATAGTTTTCGTTTGCCTTCTATCGCCTCCCATTCCGGAGACTGTGAAGACGCACATCTCTTTGATAGGAGCAGCCTTTGCATAGAATTCCTCGATCTCTTCCGGATAGATTTTCTCCTCAAAACTAACTATGATAAAATCTTTCAGTACACGGGTAATACCTTTTGTCATGTAACCTCCTTAACTCTGAAAACCCACCATTTAAAACAAGTAAAGGTAAATAAGCCTGTTACTATCGTTGCAATGATTAAAGCTAAAAAAACATTCCCGTGCCGCACAATAAGAATACTTTGATTTGTTAAAACATTAACTCCTAAGGCTAAAGAGTTAATGAGTGCATACCGGCCAACCTCAGTAAACGACGCCTGGTTGTGTTTAAATATCCAATATTTCATAAGCAAATACCCGGCAATCCCCGCGCAGGTAAAAGCAATGCCTTTAGATATGCTAAAGGGGAGAAAATGAAATAGAATATAATAAATACTAAAGTCTGCTGCATTGACGATAGCGCCCCCAATTAAAAACCTGATAATCTCATTTCTATCATTCATTATTTACCCTCTGCCACAAGTCCGGGCGGAGCCCTGTGCCACTTATACCCCTCTGCCGCGTCGTCATATCCGCGTTTAAAGAGCCTTTGCATTTCCTGCTTATCGAGCATCTCTTTTTGATTTGGCTTAAAATCTTCCGGAATATACGCTAAATTATAATCCCATCCTCTTTCTTTCGCGAATGCGTAAATCCTGTACGTGTCCCCTGTCATTTTTGACGCTCCATTAAGTTCAATCAGACGCGAGGTTAACGCACCGATATTACCTTCTACCTGTTTGGAGTGCGGCGACATATAACACAGATTTAAGACATATAACCGCGTTCTGAATCCTCCGGGGCTGATCCCGGAAGATTGAACCATGGATCCCACATTTTCCATTAATTGGTAAATATAAAAAAGTCCGCTCACAACCCCGCCATCAACATGCATCTCATCATAACGCCTGCCGCCGGCTTCAACTTGAAAATAAACCGGAGGGCCTATAACTGGAAACGCACATGAAGCCAGAATTATTTTGCGGAACATCTTGAGCGAATCAAGGCCCCCTTTGGATGCAAGCGCGCCCATGTCCCATATGACAAACCCCTGGGCGTCAAAATCCGTGGTTCCCACATAGAGCCTGCGCCCCTTCCTATGTTCTTGTGCGATCTTCGCCATAAAATCATCATTCACCATATCATCGATTTTTTTAGCTAACGGGGCTGTGCTATTCACAGAATCTCCGAAGAGGACACTAAAAATACTCCTTGGTTTCAAAACATCCTTGCTCGATATCGAGGTAAACAGATCCGCAATCCGGTCTTCATAGTCTTTTCCTGCGAATGTGGCAATAGCGATGATCGATCCGCTCGAGTAGCCGGTAACTATTTTAAATACCGGCCGAGGGCCTTCCTTTGACCACCCTTTCAACAGCCCTATACCGTAAGCGCTGTTGGATACACCGCCTCCAATAATGGGC
>JBAZGE010000043.1:13664-15395 GCA_041653035.1 Candidatus Omnitrophota bacterium | reverse complement strand
CTTGTGAACAGGCAGGTACAGGAGATAAAGAAGACGGCGGGTATGCGCTTAAAACCGGACCGTCTTATTGGAAAGGGGCTGATGCCAACGGCATTATCCCTTTACTGAAAGCCGTTAATGCGACCGGGGGAGTTCTGAACAGCCTCGAAATAGCGTTTTCGGGATACGTGCCTTCTTCTGTCAGTCAAGGCACGGTTGACGCGCTAAAGGCGGCATCGGAAGAAAACGCGGTTTATTTGACCTGTCACGCCCCGCATGTCGATATTGTTAAAGAATGGGAAAATACGCGGGCGATTCAGGAGACAATCGAATTTGCTTCACGAGTCGGAGCGCGAGCGGTTACTATGCATTTGACTACCCCGGGAAAGCTATTCACTGATCGTATTCTTCCTTTAGTCCGGTCAGCTGAAAGGGGAAAGGTTGTTTTGAGCATAGAGAATGTCCATCGGCTCCCCATCGAGCCAAACGCGGCCTGGCACAGCGCGGGTGATATGAATTCGACATTCGCGTCTTTATCCGGGATTTTAAGCTCCCGGGAGAAAAAATATCTGGGGATGACGCTGGATCTGGGACATGCTTTGGCTTCTCCGCAAGGCGCTCCCGATAAATTTTTGCGTGAACTTGATACGGATATTCCTATAGCGGTAGTTCACGCTCATGGAAGCGATTTCTTAAATCAAACCGCAGAAGTCTCCGGCTTGAAAGCCGGGGATGAATGCGGAGCAGATTACCCCGCAGCGTGCCGGAAAAATGCCGAAGGGATTTTGCCGGTATCTTACGACACGGGGTTAATCGAGAAAGAAACCACGGGCTTCAGCCCGGGGAGCTTCATTCAGATGACACAAGAAACTCATCTTCCTTTATATAAGGCCCTTTCGTTGAATGGCGCGCTGGAAGAAGTAGTGAAAATATTGATTGAAGAGCGCGGTTTTTCGGCAGTATTTATCCTTGAGTATGAATCTACCCCTGAAAATCTTCAGAGGGTTGCGGTGAGAGACGCCGCTCTTCTGGGTAAGATTATACAAAAAGTTCTTAACAATGACGGCGGAAGAGGCTCATACACCATGCCTGTGCCTTTTGAGGTTTGGAATAATGAAACCGGTGTTATGGAAGAAAAATGTCTTTATTTGTCAAGAAAAAAGCTGGCGCGATTAGGAAATCATACGTTAAGGAATTTCATCTTGCCTCCTTCCGGAGCGGTGTATGTGGGCAATCGCACCTGGAAAACTTTCTCTTTATGGCCTAGAGCAGAAATTGAGGTGGTGATCGAGGATGGACAAGTAATAGCAGTCCGGATTATCAAGGATCAAGAAGGCAGACCGGTTTTCGACAGAGAAGGTAATGGGTATTATTTTCTTATCGGCAGGGATAGGCACAAAAGAGTTTATCCTCTTTCTATCGATCCTTCTCCGCAAGAGCTTGATCAGGCGCTTACGGATTCCGGAGGCGTTATAAAATTGGCAATTCAGCGTCTGGGGGGGATCAGTGAACATCATTACCGGCAGTGGAAGAAAGACCCCAAGTATTCAGAGATCATCGAACGTCACAAGGCCGCTGTTAAAAAAGATTTCTATGCCAGGAGAGTCCCGGATGAGGTTATCAGTGATTGTATGCAGAGAAGTAATTTTCACGGTAGTCGCGCTCTCGCTTTGCTTGAAAAGGAAGGATACGTGATCAAGCCGAATACTTTCAAAACGAGGGTGCGAAGATTACGCAAGAAAAGCGCGGAAT
>JBAZGE010000043.1:0-13564 GCA_041653035.1 Candidatus Omnitrophota bacterium | reverse complement strand
AATATGCCGGCCGGTAAGGCCTCGCGAGATGAGATAAAAAAAGCGATTGAAGAAGTTGTTTTAGCGCTTAAAAATAGCGATTATAACCCCCATAAAGGATTCGAACTACTGCGGTCTAATGGAAAAAGGATTACGTATGACGCCTTTTACGCCTGGGTGAAGAAACTGACTAACCCCAACGGTAAATACTACGATGATTTACTGACACAGAAATACAACGAGTGGAAGAAAAACTCCCGGCGTAATGAGTGTCCCGCTTCCGTAAGATCAAGTAAATCCGGTAAACTTCCGGAGCGGGTCCGCACAGGTGTTGACGACAAAAGGGAAGCAGTGAATTACCCCGCAAAGTGCCGGATTTTACCTCGGCCTATCGGAATAACACCCTGCCTTACGGGGTTAATCGAGACGGAAACCACGGGCTTCGATCAGGAGAGCTCTATTTCGTTCAGAGAAAAACTTGATGAAGAGATAGGTAGGCAGGTTAGGATGCGCGCATTCAAATCAGCACTTTTGCATTTGGCTTCTTTGCGTTCCGTTCATAGGGGGATTGATTGGATACAGGTAGCTATAGATGACAAGGAAGCGTATGTTTGGGGAGTGATATGGAATGCCGCCGATGTAGGATTAATCTCTGAATATCTGATCAATTTATCGTATTCACTGCCTTATAGAGAAAAAGAAACTTTCAACAAGCTGCGGCCGGGTGTTCTTGTTCAGCATCCGTTAGCCGGACTATTTGCCGGTTATCGTATACCGGCCACTTTAGAGAATCTAAGAGTGGTGTTGGATTCTTTCTCCGGGCAAACGAAATCGGATTTGCAGCGTGAGTTGACTGAGTTGCAAGGAATAATGAAGAAAGTCGCTGCTGAAGGCCCGTTCAGGGGTTTTGTGGAAACCGGAAAATTGAGTTTAAAGGAAGGGAACTCTTCTTTTCAACGCGTTTTAAGAGAAATGGGCGCAACCGGCGAGCCGCGGAATAACCGTAAAAATGACGGCGGGGATATTGATTTAAGATTGCGCAGTTCGCGAAAATTGCTTACGTCCCTGGAAGGTCTGGAAGTCGGATATTCATCAAAAGGCAATATGTGTAGCGTAAATCCGGAAGAGTTACTTGAGGCACTAAATAGCGGCAAATTTGAATATATCGACAGAATAGTGACGGAGGTCCCGCCGACAAAAGCAGAAGAACTGTCTGACAAAGGATATACTGTCGTTAAGGGGACGAGAAAAGCCCGGGTTTTTGATCAGGAAAAGTTATTCAGATTATCCGTGGAAGACTGGGAATTCTACGGTTTTTGGCTGCCTCTTTTTCGGCAGGAGTTAAGCGCAGAACGCGGTGATTTGGCGTATCTCAACGAGAAGTTAGAAATAGTAGATCTCCATTTTCTACGCGTCAAATTCGCCGAGGAGATGCGGCGTATTATAGAAAAGGATACCGCTTGGGATACGCTTATCCATCGGTTGTCTTTGATGAATTATATGCCGGGAATAAATGTTATCTTGACTGAAAGAAGCCAGAAAGAGATCACTAACGAGGAAGCCCTCAGCGAATACCTGTTGGCATTCGAAAGATATGTAAGCGGGAAAGGGATTGTTGATCCTGAGGCGGTATCATTCGCGGAAGGAATCTTGTCCGAATTCTTTCCTAAAAGGAAGCCTGCCCAAATTACCTTCACTGTGTTCAAAAACGGGAGTAAGGTAACAGGACGTTACCCGAAGAATGGGGAAATCACCGGTAAAGACGGCGGGGAGAGAGAACTACATTTTACATTGAGTGATTACCGTAATTATTCCCGTGAACAGGACGGCGGAGAGGCGGATTTGGAAGCAGAAGCTATACACGTGGTGGATTTGATGTTACAAGGCTCATTTACTCCAGAGAGTTATTTTGTAGATAGATGGCTGTCTCCGGAGTGGGCTGTGTCTACGCTGATAGACAGCCATTCTAAACCGCTATTCGTTGATTATATAAGTAATAATAACGAATACCGCAGGCTTCTGGAAAAGGCGGTGACCAGCGCTCTGGAAAGAGATGTAAGGCATTGTGCGAGAATAATGTGGTTGAAAGGGCTTTACGGGGTGGAAGGATGTATTCTGCGGCGCCGGAAGAGCGGAGAAGAAAGCCTCCCGTTTTCCGGCAGGATATTATACGATAATCCGCATCTCGGAGATGCCTTTTTAGAAGGTATTAAATATGGACAACTTCCTTTGACGGAAGATCCGAGAGTTACCGTGGATTTTGTGATGGATCTTGTAAGCATAGGCAAAGATATTTCCGTTGTCTGGGACATAGGGGTTGATTGTCTTACTCCCTGGGGAGGGTGTTGCGCGCTGGATATGGCGGAAAGCATTAATAGAAGCTCGCCGATACCGGTTACCGGGTTCTATTTGAAACCGGGCAGCCTGAAGAAACTTCCGAAGGCGGATAATCTTGAGTTTGAAATGCTGACAACGCAGAAGCCGCTTACTCCCAGGATAGACGTAAATAAACCCGCGTTTATAAGATCGTTGTCTTTCCCGAGAATGATGCGTAATGAGTTCTGGGTGAGGGTAAGTAATGCTTTGGAAGAAGGGGGCTTTCTTGTCTCCGGGACCGGCAACGAACATGCGGGCAGATACGCCGCTTTTCGTAAAACAAACGGCAATTTGAAGTTCCATACATGGTTGTCACCTCCGGGCGGAGACAAAATTATAGCCAAGAACGTATTACAGCACAATCCGTATATCAGTTGTGACGGCGGCCAATACGAGGGATGTGAACTTGTAAGCGCCGGTGTTGTAGAGGAAAAGTCTTTAGCAGCCCCGGGAGTTGACTTCCAGCAGGCGGATTATACGAGAAATCAACAGGTGCTGGTTCTTGGTGAATTGATCAGGCGTTACGGCCCGGCATCTCGGAGAAAAACAATAGGTTTGCCCGAGGCATTAACCGCTGAAGATCTTAAAGTGACGCGTGAACATTGGCGGATTTTTGAACCTCAAGTAATAACGGCAAGAACAGGAGCCAACATCGGCGCATATTACGTAATAACAGCTTTAATCCGCGCATCAGCGTATGCTGATGTGAATAACGCTAAGACTGTTTTGAAAACTCTCTATGCGCTGTCTGACGTGCAAAAGGGTGATATGGTATTTAAACGTTTAATGGAGCAGTTCAACTTTAATGTCAGCCCTCTGGTCTTTGTTTATTTGGGGGTATTCAAAGTCGGACAATTTAAGCTGCCTGGAGTTAACCGGCCAGTTTATGCGATCCTTCAGGGGACGATCTGCAAAGAAAGGCTTTTAGAGTTATGGCCTGATATAGAGTCCTGGCCTGATCCGTTGTTTGATGTTGATTCGTTGACACGGAGAGGAGTTTTTATTTCTTCTTTGCCGGCGGAAGGCATGAATGAACTGCCAAGAGAAGAACTGCAGGCAGAAGTAAGTCAACGGACCGAAAGAGATGAAAATATCCGTGCTTCATTACAGGAGGAATACGAAGCAGATATTCCGGCGGGACTAACCGCGGATAGAGGCAGCGTAGAAAAAAAAGCAGCAGATGACAGGGAAGCGGCAGCTGAACTTAGCCGCAAATACGCGTTATTAAAGCGCTATGGCATGGATATCAGCGGGACCGAACCGGAGGAAGGCAATGATTATCTCGCCCGTTCGGATGCCTGGAGGAAGGAATGGGGGATCAAAAGGTTACGTGATGAGTGGGGATCGTCAACCTTAAGCATGGAAGCCAGAGTGAGGGCAGAAGCGCGTAAATGTGAAGATAGAAAAATTGCTCGTGCTTTGCGTGAGAAATACGGTTTTACCTTCAGCGGTATGCCTTTTGGCGAGAAAATAGAGTATTTAGTTGCTTCCGATGCCTGGCGGGAGAAGTGGGAGATTGCAGGAGGCGCGGAAACCGGCTGGGTATCGGTAAAGCTGGAAGCCGAATTAAAGGAGCGCATATCCGTGGTGAGCGCCGAGGATATTGATATCGCAAGAACTTTGAGTCTGGAATATGAGGTATTACAAAGCCGTTTCGGCATAGATATTGTTTTGCCGGCGGAATTAACCGCGGCGCGGGGGACTTCGCAATATCTTATTTTATCAGCGGCCTGGAGGGGGAGGCTTGGTATTTGCGGCGACAAGACTACCGGTTGGCAGTCGCGGACACTGGAGAGAGAATTGACCGGCAGGGTTATCGCCTTGCAGGAAGAGGATAAAAGGATCGTTGATCAACTTCTTCAGAAATATTCAGTATTGGCAAGCATGCCCGGGATAAATATCGGTTTATCGGAAGAGTTGGCAGCGGCGCGGGGGAAGCCGGTTTATATTGAGTTTTCGGACGCCTGGAGAAAGTCATTGGGCCTGGAAATCCTTCCGGGCGGAGGATGGGATTCGCGGGTCATGGCAGAGATGGCGGCAGACCAGGTAAGAAAGGAAGACGGAATTGTTCACTCTAATCAATCCGGGGATGAAGGCGGAGCAGATCACCCCAAAGAAACTCCGGGCGCGTGTCCTGAGCAAAGTCGAAGGATCAGCCCGGGGAACTTCATTGACGGCGCTTTATTATCTAAGGTCCTGAAAAATATTATAAAGGAATTAAGTTGTAGTTATGACGATACAATATTATTTATATGCTGTTTAATAGCGATTCTAAATCATTATAAGAATAATATGGTTTCCGGGGCTGTTGAAGAAGACCGCCAACTACTTGAGAAATTAGGAATAAGAGATAATGACAATTTGCTGGAAGATCTCTTACAAACTTTGCTTCAGGAGAAAGTCAATAACTTTAAAATCGCCGATATCTATAGATCTCCGTTTTCTTCCAGGGGATTGGATCGGGAAGATATATACTCTTTATTGCGCATACTCATAGTTTCATTATTCAGAGAGAATGCTGAAGTGCGGGATGATTTATTGAAGAAGGAACTGCGGAAATTATTTTTAGAATTACAGAAACAGGGTATTCTTAAGATTAGAAAAGAAGTTAAAGACGGCTGGATAACATTTTTCTGGTATGTGGATTTTCGCACGGTAAGAAAGAATTCAAAAACAGTTAGTGTTAGTACGGTGATTGAAGGACAATCCGTGGCTTTAGCTCCCAGCAATTTGATTAACAATAATCCGGGATTGCTTTATTCACAAATATTCGAGCGGAGAGTCCCTGTTAGCGGTTGGGATGTCACAGAAGAAGGATGGACTATCACAAGCCAATTAGAACATATCATTCCGGTCGGCAGTTCGGACCCGGGAGACTATGAGATTTTGATCTCGGTTTCTCCAGATAAGAATAACTATCTTGAGATATTGAGGTTTGCTGAAGTGCTGGGGATCATTTTGAAAATGGTGGGAACCGGTAAAGAAGCGCGGTTTTACATCGATGCGTGGCAATTCGCGTTCAGTGAAGAGTATTTTAGGAAGATTCGTATTAAAAAAGATGATTTCTCAAGAGTATTGCCGGAATTGGTTAAGGCTAATGGAAATATTATCCTGGTTAACCGTGCGCTTCGAAGCCTGTATGAATTTATCGATATCTCCGGGATTGAGTCTGACTTTATGATGCGCATTCAGAACGTAGGCGACAAAATAGTAGATATGTTGCAGCTCCCGATTGATAAGCAAGGCAAAGTGCCGGTAAATCTTCTGGGCGAATTAAAAGAAAGGCGTCTTATTTCCGAATGGGGTATTAAACTGCTGAGAGATCAGGATAAAATTGGTGAGAAAAGCGAAATAGGGTTTTACTGGATATCGCAGTCTGATAGCGAATCTATCGTGGGGAACATTATCAGGAAGATCATAGAAAATTCCGTTTCCCGGGAATTGATACTGCCAATTAAGGATATAAGGAGATACCTTTCATTAAAGAAAGAAGGGGTTAATCAAGCGTACTTAAATACAATAGAGCAAAAAGCGGTTTTCGAATATTGTTTGTCATTGGGTATAACCGGTTTTATTTACAAACCGGAACAGCGGCAGGTTTATGCATTAGGAACAAATGCTGAACCGATGTCCGCGGAGACCATCGGTATGCTCAAGTCCGGCGAGTTGACTTTAAATGATATATTATTGACTGTCAGGTTCGCCGGGAGAAAATCCGACGGCGGGTCGTCCTTCAGAAGCGGGATGACGGAATTCCCGGTTGAATGGGGGGCGCGCGTAGGATTTTTCATCGTCCTGATGATCGCGATGGCGTATTTCCACGTTTCCGTTCCGGGAATGGGGTATTTTACGGACGCGCTGCAATTGTTGGATGAAAATATTTTCGGGGCCATATTAATTTTTGATATCGCAGGGTTGATTGCCGCCGTTCCGGCAGTTATTAAACACCGCCATGAACTTAAAACTGTATTGCGGACATGGCCTTTGATGCTGTCGTGGAAGTTCTTTCGGTGGGACTTATTTATTTTCCCTTCGGAGCGGAAGCCGGTGAATATCGAGGATATCGCGCGTTATGCGATGAATTTTATAATTCCGTTCATCTCGTTTTACGTGGTTGCGTCTTCTTTCGGCGTCGGTTTGCCGTTTCAACAGGCGGTATTATTGACTATTTTTATTAATTTGATGATGATCGCGCGTAATATTATCGGCGATAAGCGCTACCATATCGGGACAAACCGGGATCTTAAAACTTTGAAAGAATGGTTGAGTTTGAAAGAGATACATCCCCAGAAGCTTTCCCGGGCGCTTTTCTTCGAGGCTCTCGCGTATGGTCTGTTCTATCTGGATATGACCACGTATCTGGTAATTGTGCAGCTCTTTCACTATCCCGTGATTACGTGGGTTGTTTATTATATGCCCGTGGCCGCCTTCGCCGGATACTTGTTTGCGTTCAGGTCCCGCACTTCCCAGAATTATCCACCGTCCGCAGGGCATATGCAGGGTCTAAAACAGGTATTTATCATAGCTCTGGCGGCATTTTGTTCATATGTTTTGCACGTGCCTTCATTCTGGTCTTTTCAGATATTCAAGAAAATAATCGGCGAACTGACCAATTTGGCGATCGATAACCGTTTTCCTATCGGGCGCGGGCCTGTTCAAACTATTCAAAAGGTTAAACTGACCGATACCCCTCCGCGGACAAAAATCGGAGGAAGACTTGTTGATCTTATAAGATTGGCGGATACCTGGAAGAAAGAACAGCGGAAGAGGTTCAACGGGATAAAGGAACATTCAGTGCGGGGCGCTCTTGTTTCAGTCCGGGCATCGGATGATTTCAGCGGGACTTTACGCAGCGAGGCCAAAGTGCGGGATTTTGTTTCCGGCATACTCAATAAGAAGATAAACCGGGAACGAAAAGTATTCGTTATAGACGGCGCCACCGAAGATCAGGGGAATGAGATAGCCCGTAAGCTGATCGATCCGTCCTGGACGGCGCCGCTGCGCCGTTTCCTCGGGGATGAACTGTATGGCCGAAAATGGCAGGAATGGGAATCTTTAGCTCTCCTGCGCCTTATGCCCGCGCTCAAGAATGCCGGTTGGTGGCGGAAAAACCTGTTTTCGGTGCGGGGGGATTTCAGGGAATCTTCCCTGAGCCGCGTCATCGCCGTCGATACGTCAAAATTGCCTGCCGGAGACCGCGGTAACCTTGAAAAACTCAGGGATGACGTACTGGTGAACCGTTTAAACGGAACGGTTATCGTTTTATTCAACGGCGGCATGGACAAATTGTATCTGGCGAATAAGATTCAGCAGGCGGTCGAAGAGATGGTTATGTTCGACCAATGCTATAGAAGAAGCGGGTTGTTCAGGGAGGAACGCAAAGCCGATTTCGGACGGGCATTCATGAGTATCGTTAAATTCAGGTATCTTGTTTCAGACGATCCCTGGGCGGCCTGTAATATAGTCAGGGGTATGAAGTACTACCGGGCGCTGCAGTCTTTGACGCGCGTGTATGCCGGTAATAAGAGCATCACAGAGTTTGCGGGGTTGTTTGATTGTTCATATATGGCTGGTCTCCTGGGCTGGGATATTAGAACGTATCTCAGGTATCAGTTTTTAGTCAGGGCGTATATGGATGCGGCGGGAGCGGCGGAAAAAACGGCGCGGGATATCGTAGACACATTTTTGATCGCCTTGCTTTCCGAGGGGCGCGGCGATGCGGATGTGTGGGATGCGTTACAGGAATTGGATGTCGATAATCTTCGCGACGGCGGGATTCAGCGTGACGGCGGAACGGCCGCGAGGTTGAAAAAAACCTTCGATTATTATTTTTCTCCGCCCTGCCGTATGCTGCCCGGTGTTCCGCTCGAGGAGATGAAAAAGGCGAAAGAGCGGATATGCCTGTTTTGGGAGACACGATTGACGAGCGTGGATTTACCTTTTGTCAGGACGCGTCTGTATCCCCGTACGTTCACGGTTTTGAAGATGATTTTCGGGAGAAATTTCGATGAATACACATGTTTTCTTGCGCAGGAAGGCAGGATACGCATCGGCCCGTCGCAAAGGGTTTGTATTATATATATCAAAGAAAAAGGGCTGTTTGTTAACCAGGATTATTTGTTCAAATCCCGCGATTTTACCCGGGTTTTTATACATGAGTTCGGCGTATATTTATGCAGATATTCTCCGGAGCCCGCGGGTATTATAGGGAAAAGGATCGCTTATCTCTGCCGCTGGCGGTGGTTTAATCAGTATATACTGGAAAACCTGATATTTTTCGTGATCGCGGCCCCGCACTTGATGGAT
Organism: Candidatus Omnitrophota bacterium; assembly: GCA_041653035.1. Lineage (GTDB taxonomy): Bacteria > Omnitrophota > Gorgyraeia > Gygaellales > Profunditerraquicolaceae > JAQTZX01. The sequence goes on along the minus strand of JBAZGE010000043.1, from coordinate 4,903 downwards.
ACGCTGACCCAAAAAGATTCGTTTAAAAATGCCCTCTTGGGAGTATGGGGTATTACCGAAAGGTTCGTTATGGCTGTGCTGGACGGTTCGTTATTTACACGGAGGGATTTAAGATCGATCCTGGAAGGACGGGAATGTTCTTTTTACTGGTCTCAGCCTGCCGGACAGATGATCCGGGAATTAAAGGAGGAAAGAGCGAAAATCCTTTGTTTTTACAGAAAAATAAAGCATGTTTATATAGGGGTGATGGGAAGCGCCAGGATTCCCGCGGGCAGCCTTGATTACGAGGTGGCAAAAGATGTGGGGAGAATGATTTTGCATTTAGCCATCAACGAAGAATTTATGGAAAAAATAAAAAATCATTTAACTGTGGAAGAATTGAAATACTTCCTGAGCGTATGCACCGGCGCAGGCCCCTCCATGATGGAGGCGCCTTATGAAGGGTTTATTGAAGAGAGAGAAAAGATGCTCGCCGCGCTCACAAAAGAATTGGAAGACCTGGAAATAAAGGTTAAAAATAAAGCGCTGATCAGCAGTGACGATGCCGGTAAACTTATAATTGAAATCGGAAAATGCAGGAAAAAACTCGCGATGCTCACTGAGCTCAAGACATTGGGGATCCGCATCATCCTCGAAAAATACGCGCATGAACAAACGACGTCCGGGAAAGCCGAGAGAGTGGAGTTCTTTTCCCATTTTGCCCTGCGGAAATGGGCGCTTTTTATATATGCCTGGGTGGTGATTGCCGTTAAGGGCGGACTGGGAACGTTGGACGAGGCCTTCGAAGCGTTGTTAAGGGGGCTTCCCGTATTGATGTATGAAGGGAAAGCGCCTTATTTCGAGCTTATTTTCAACACGATGATGCAAAGCTGGGAAAAAGCCGGATTAAAAGAAAAATACCGGAATTATCCTCTGATCACCCAATCGCCTTCCGTTGCTGTTTCCTGGATCATGAATGACGCGACCATGTATTATAAGCATAAACAGATACAGTGCCTCAATGGGAAAGATGTCGAAGATGCAAACAGGGAAACCGAGGAGTCTTTGAAAAGGCTGGAACGTTTCGCTCCCAGCGTCAAACTGATGGGATCTCCTAATCCTGAAAATAAGATCGGGAAAGAAACTCTGCAGACAGTTTACTGGTTAAGCCTGATTCTTTTCTCGAAGGATATGCCGGTATGCCTGACGGAGCGGGGTGTTTTGTTCGAACCGGTGCTGAGAGCCGCGCGGGAGACGGGCAAGATGCATCTGGTTCAGGCGGTACTTAGCTTAACCGAAAACGATCTGCCGCTGACCACAGAAGAATTGAGTATCGGAAAGAATTTGATCATTGTAAAGCATAAAACCAACCACGATATTCTCTGCACGGAAAACGCGATAGGATACGCGGCTATCCCCGGATTACTGGAGACAATGTCCAGGGTCTTCGCCATAGTCGTGGTAATGCAGACCAAAAAAGTCCCGGAGAGGCCGTTCGCCCTTATAGATTCGCAGGGAAACGAGTTCTATGCTCCTATAAAGAATATCATTGCTGATTGCATGTATTACCATGTTCTTGAAAAAGAGGCCCTGCTTAACAAAGAGGATCTGGATCTGTTCAGGGTGATGAATGCCGCTGATACGGCGGCGGAATATCTGGAAAACGGGATTGTAAAAAAACAGGATATCTCTGATAAATCACGCGAATACCGTAAGCTTAAAGCGGATGTGATCGCGGCGACGGTATTATGCGGGATCGCTTTCTGGGGCATAATAAATCTATTCGGACTTTTCTGGAGTTCTTTTGTTGCCGGTTTTGTTTCTATGTCCGTGGGCAATGCCATAAGCCAGGAATATGAGATTGAAATTATGCGCGAGCACGCGGATTATCAGGTGGGGCGTATCCTGAGAGGAGGGTTATTGGGGGCTTTTGTGTATGCCCCGCTCTATGGGATGGCATGGTACGGCCACGCCTTATTTTATTTTACCGATATCGTGTTTGCGAATATCCTGGTTTTATCACCGGATATCCCGCTCCCGTATTATTTGCTCAAGTGGGCGGTTATGTGGGGTATCGATCAGTTTATTTGGACATTTTTTGCTCTGGGATTCAGCTTGATCATCGGCATGCTGTTTGTTGAAAAAATATCTTCAAAAAAGGCGTTCAAGTTTGTTTTCATAGACGACAGTCAGTCCGGATGGGGGAAATATCTCAAATATTTCAGATTAATGTTCCAGGTTAATCTTGCATACTGGGGATTCGTGATGGGGTTCGCCTTTGCGTTTCCTCAATATGCGTATGTGATCACACAGATCTTCGCAATTGCCTGGAACGCGATATATTCATATATTATTCATACCGCTGATTCTCTGAACATGTGGAAATATTACTTAGCGTTTCTGGGATTAAGCGGAGAGAGAAAAGGCGATGCCGGCCGTCAAGACGGAGGATTGAGAAGCCGCCCCATGAATATGGATATCCCTCAATCGCACACTCCCCGGGACGGTTACTACAGGATGAGCGAGTATTTAGGGGGCGCGGAGCACATTTCCTCTCCGGAAGCGTTGCACGCTGTGAATGTTACGCTTGGGCCAGACCTTGCGGCAGTGGTTCATATCAGACCGGTAAAAATCGCTGTTGAAAGGCCGTTGGGAGAAACAGGACTGTCTTCCGGTGCCGATTCCAATGCCGGCAAAGATGGCAAAGAATTCGAGAACTTCGGTTTTCGTTCAGGTGCCAGGAGTTGGGTCGGCGTGCGTAAAGCGGTTAAACTGGAGTTGGTCCTGGCGGGAGTTTATCTCCGTACCGGGCCTCCGGTTGTTCAGCCGGGCGCGTATTATTGCTCCGCAATTACTCTGTCTTCGTTTCTTCCCGCCTTGGTCTTAAAAAATGGGGACGGTTCAAAAAATGGGGACGGTTCTATTTTTCCCCGCTTGATTCCGGGTTTAAAAATAGAACCGTCCCCATTTTTTCCGTCCCCATTTTTTTCAGCCGACGGCGGCAGGAAGAGTATTCCCCGTTCTTCTTTGGTAAAGAGGATTTTAAAGGCAGGGAGGGATAGGATCTTTGAAATTGAAAGCCTTCCCATTGCTCCGCGGATGTTTCTTATGGAAAACCATGGGGACGCGTTTTCATCCTGGGAGATCGGCAGGCTCCTGAAGCGTATTACCAATCCTGCTGTTTTGATACATTTTGACACGCATCAGGATATGTGCGACAGTTGGGATTTTTACCCGTTTTCTCAAAGTATCAATGCCGCCGTCCGGAGACGCCCCGCCTTTGATCAATTTATATCCCCGGCCGTATATGATGGATATGTCGATGAGATATACTGGGTATTGCCGGAGTATATGCGTGATGATCGAAGAAAATATCTTTATTGGAATCCCGATGTCGCGCCCATACTCAAACCCGCCAACAGCTATCGTTATTTCGCCAATTTTCTTATCAGTGAGCGGAAGGACATCGATATGTATGTTGCTGACCTGACGGTTAAAAATGGCACCGGAACGCATTCTGTAATTTATTTCCGGCCGGTTCATCCTTTGGAAGAAGGAAGCTGGGTGATGGATTTCAGAAAAAATCCGGGATGGGATATAACGGTAGGCGCGGTGCGTAGAATAAAAGTGCACAAGGTTTATACGGATGAACTGCCGGATTTCAGCCTGAACCGCAGACCGGTGATCCTCGATTTCGACGCCGATTACTTCCGGGATAAAAATGTAAGCCCGATTGAAGGCAAGCAAGAAGAGGAGATACAGGGCATATTGGGGATATTACGAAAGCAGATCCGCGGGATCTGCAAGATTCTGGGAGAGAAAAAGGTCAATCCATATGTAATAACCGTGGCTCTTTCCCGCGGTCACACGCCGGAGTCTTTTATGGATCCCATACTCCGGGAACTGTTGTCCGGCCTGCATCTTTTGTACATCGGCCCGATATCAAAGATGAAGATACGGCAGTATAGAGCGGAAACATATGCCGGCAAGCCTGATTTTCCGGCCGGTGTGGGAAAAGGGGGTACGAATGTTCTCGACGGCGGGGAACAAGAACTCCCGCCCGAAGAAATTCTTCATGACATAGGTAAACGTTATTTGGATTCTGAAGATTATCGGAAAGCTATAAACGAATTGGGCAAAGCTTTTAGTTGGGCGCTGGATTTGGTCAAAGATCGTGATAATGACATAAAGACCTTAGTTGTACTTTGCAGCATCGCGGAGGATCTTGGATATAGCTATTATATGCTCGGCAATTATGCCTGTTCCGCGGCATATTATAATATGGCAGGGTTATTAGCCGGAAAGATCGCGGCTCGCGGGGAGAATGAAAACGAGAAATTGAAAATGCGCGGGGAAATTGTATTTAGTCTGGCTGAAGTTTATTTTACCAGCGGCAAACTGGAAGAAGCGATTGCCTGTTACAAAGAGGCGCTGGGGATATGGGAGAGGATAAGCGCGTTATCGCCGGTTGATTATAAATCACGGCTTAACATATGCGTCATCGCTAAGGATATCGGGGCAATATATGCTTCTTTGAAACGGGGTGAAAATGATCTTCTTGCGGCTGTTATCTGGACCGAATATGCTCTGAAAAAGTATTGGTCTATTATTGAAGATGAGGAAACACATGAATCGGATTTAAGAAAGGAAGCCGCTTTTACGCGGTATAATCTCGCCAATATATATTTAAACTGGGGGAATATCGTTCAGGCGTTAAAGTTGTATGAAACGGCGGTCTCTGAGCTTAACAATATTTTTATTCATTATCTTTTTGATCTGGAATTCCTGCGGATGTTCGGGGCAGTGAATCGGCGGATGTACGCATTATATATCTTCCTGGGAATGACGGATGAAGCAAACGGGACATTGGCAAACATTTCGCAGAGGTTAAGAGATTTATATGAGCGGACTAAAAATGATAGTA
>JBAZGE010000042.1:0-15454 GCA_041653035.1 Candidatus Omnitrophota bacterium | reverse complement strand
GACGCTCTTCCGATCTTCCAGGAAATGGTCGTGCTTTTTTACGCTTTTAATAAAGAGCTGCCCCAGATATTGGAAGAGTCGCCGCGGGAGAAATTCAAACTGAGGATATATGATTTTTTGTTTAAGAATCATCCGGGGCTTATCGAGGAGCTTACCGTTCAAAAGCTCCTGACCGGCGGGATAAAAAGAGGATTGGACAAAGCGTTTGAGGAATTTTTTGCCGTTCCTGATAACGCCTAAAGATTTAGGCCGCGAAAGCGCCAAAGGTGTAAAATGATCCCATTGACGGTATTACGCAAAGATCTGGCGTTCAATAAAGTAATGGAAAACGTCATTGAGGTGTTAAAGGGCGTAGCCGCAACCGAATATTTCCATCTTCAGGCAAAGAGGAAAAGCTTTGATGAATTTGAAGGGTATCTGAAAAATGTATTTCAGTCGGTGGATATCCGTGATTTTCAGCACCCTTTTTTAGGGGGAGAGGCGTCCGCGCGCAATATCGTTTTGATAACTTCCGATGCCGGATTTTTAGGCGAACTTAATATTTCGGTGGTTAATCACGGGTTAGCCCAGCATAAAAGCGGCGATACGCTTACGGTGGTCGGCAGAGAGGGTACCCGGTATATGGGGGAGGGGGGAGTGCAATATAACAGCTTCCCCGGCATCGACGATGATATTTCTTACGGCGCGGTGGTAAAATTAAGGGACTATATCTTAAAAGAGTTCCTGGAAAAAAAATTAGGGGGTACAATCATTATTTATCCGCACTTTGTTTCTTTCGCCGTGCAGAAGGTTGAGTCGTTCCCGTTGTTCCCCTGCAGGTTTTTATTCCCGCAAGAGCCCGCCTCCGGCGGCACGGAAGCCGGGCCGGAAAAGTTTTGGGAAGCCGCCCGTGAAGAAGAAGTGATCCTCGATTCATCGCTGAAGTCGATCGTGGAGTACCTGGTTAAGATATGGGTCGGCCAGCTGCTCTATCTTGTTTTTTGGGAGAGTAAGCTTTCGGAATGGGCGGCGCGGGTAATGCATTTGGAAAGAAGCTCCAATGAAATCCGGGATCAGCAGAAGAAAATGCGGCTGCAATATTTCCGCACCGTTCATGAGAGAAGCGATAAGAGCACGAGGGAGATTTTTGTGAGCCGGACGGCTTTGAAAAAGAGCGGGGCTATATCGTAAGCCGGCCTTTGGGGCAGGCGGGGAGTGATAATGCGGGAAGGCAAAGTTGTTTCAGTGCAAGGCCCGATCGTGGATGTCGAATTTCCTTCGGAAGGGGTTTTGCCGGCAGTCTATGAAATCATCAATACCGAGACATTTGACGGCCAGAGAATTGTGCTTGAGGTGGTCGAATATTTGAATAATGCGGATACGGACGCGTTCAGCACGGTCAGATGTATCTCTTTGACTTCGAATGTCGGTTTGCGGAGAAATGCCCCGGCCATGGCTACCGGTTCGACTATTAATATCCCTGTCGGAGACGCGACGTGTTCCCGGATATTGAATGTCCTGGGCGAGCCGATAGATAAAAAGGGCCCGATTAATGCCGGCCCGGAATTTTTAAGGCCCACGCATAAAAAGCAAAAAATACCCGATGTCGATATGACGGAAGGCAAAGAAACGAAATTTGAGGTTATGCCGACCGGGATTAAAATATTCGATCTTTTGTTCCCTTTGATCCGGGGTTCACGGAACGGCATCTTGGGAGGGGCGGCTTGCGGCAAGAGCGTAATTATTCTCGAGTTGATGCATAATATCATTAAAATGCAGAAGGGCTATTGCGTATTCACCGGCGCCGGGGAGCGGACCAGGGAGGGAAATGAGCTTTATTATGAATTGGGCAAGCAGGGAATATTGGACCGGTCGTCTTTGGTGTTCGGGCAGATGAATGAGTCTCCCGGCGCCAGGTTTGAAATAGTGCATACCGGTTTAACTCTGGCTGAATATTTCGTGGATACGGGAAAGGATGTTTTGTTGTTTGTCGATAATGTGTATAGGTTTGCCCAGGCCGGCAGCGAACTCTCCACCCTTTTAGGGAGGATCCCTTCGGAGACCGGATATCAGCCTACCCTGCCTACCGAGATGGCGGAGTTCCAGGAGAGGATCCGTTCCAAGGGCCAGGGGGCAATTACGGCGATGGAGGCGGTGTACGTGCCTTCCGATGATTTAACCGACCCGGCAGTAGTCTGCATATTCAGTTATTTGGATTCCATAGTTATTTTGTCGCGCCGGCATATTCAGTTGGGCCTTTACCCGGCTATTGACCCTTTGACATCCTCCTGTTCTTTTCTCGACCCGATGATCATCGGCCAGAGGCATTTTAGGACTGCCCAGGATGTTTTGAGGATCTTGAATAGATATGAGGAACTCCGGCGTATTGTCGCTATCGTGGGAGTGGAGGAACTTTCCGGGGCGGACCGTATTACCTTCGAACGGGCGCGCAAACTGCAGAATTTTCTTACACAGCCGTTTTTCGTCGCCGAGGTTTATACGGGAAAAAAGGGGGAGTATGTAACCCTGGATCTAACCTTAGAGGGATGCGAGAGGATTGTTTCCGGCGATGTCGATAAGGTGCCGGTCGATAAATTTTATATGATTGGGGCATTACCCGCCGAATATAGTTCATAGCAAGGCGCGCGCCCGAAGATAATCTTTGGGCGGGGATGTATACCGCTAAAGAGGGAGATCGAAGAAATGGTGATTAAAATAGCGCAGATGCTGATTAATAAGGGGTTGATTACGCCTGAGCAGTTAGAGGCGGCTTTGCAGGAGCAGGGTAAAACCGGCGAGCTTTTAGGCGCCGTGCTGATCAAGAAAGGTTTTGTAAGCGAGGAGGATTTCCTGAAAGTGCTTTCCGAGCAGTTGAACGTCCCGTTTATAAAATTAAAGGAAACGGCTATTGATCCTTCGGCGGTAAAGAAAGTTCCCGCAAAGTTTGCCTGGTATTACAAGGTTATGCCGGTTGCGTTCGTGGATAATAAGTTAGTTATCGCGTCTTCCAATCCCTTGCGCTCGCTTGACGATTTAAGGACATTCCTGGGCTATGATTTGAAGCCGGCGCTGGCTTCGGAAAGCGAAATAATGGGGGCGATCAAGGAGCATTACGGGGTAGGCGCGGAAACCGTGGAAGGGATTATCGCAAAAGCGCCTAAGGAATCCAAGGAACAGGATGCGTCCAAAGAGACAGGCAAGATCGAGGATATCGAGAAATTAGCCGAAGATGCTTCAGTCGTCAAACTGGTGAATCAGATAATCCTGGAGGCTTATCAGAAAAGGGCCACCGATATCCACATCGAGCCTTTTCGGGGGAAAATGAATATACGGTACCGTATCGACGGGGTGCTTTATAACGCGAATGTCCCGGCGGATATCGAGCGTTTCTTCCTCGCGATCATTTCGCGCATCAAGATCATGTCCAGGCTGAATATCGTGGAACGCCGTCTTCCTCAAGACGGCCGCGCCGTGATAAAAATAGGCCGGGAGGAACTGGATCTGAGGATCTCGATTATACCCACGCGTTATGGCGAGGGGATGGTCATCAGGATTCTTCCGATGAGTATGCTTTTCAGTCTGGAGCGGTTGGGTTTGGCCCCCGAAGACTTGGAGCTTTTATCCAGGTTGATAAAAAAACCCCATGGCATAATCTTAGTTACCGGGCCCACCGGCAGCGGCAAGAGCACCACTTTGTATGGATGTTTGAATGATATAAAAAGCAGCCAGAATAAGATAATTACTATTGAAGACCCTATTGAATATGAGTTGGAAGGCATTATCCAGATCCAGGTCTTGCCCGAGATAGGGTTTACTTTTGCCCAGGGGTTACGAAGTATGCTCAGGCACGACCCCGATATTATGATGGTCGGAGAGATCCGGGATTTCGAGACGGCGGAATTGGCGATCCGGAGCGCTTTAACCGGGCATTTGGTTTTTTCCACCTTGCACACCAATGATGCCGCCGGCGCTGTAGCCCGGCTGCTGAACATAGGCATTGAGCCGTACCTGGTAGCTTCTTCCGTTGAGGCGTTTATCGCACAGAGGCTGGTGCGTTTAATCTGCCCGGAATGTAAAGAAATAGATATGGCCGTGCCGGAAAAGATCAAAGCGATAATAATTCAGGACATCAATAAGAGCAATGCGGGGTTGAAAGACTTGAAAATGGAAGAAATCAAATTCTATAAAGGCCGGGGCTGCAAAGGATGCAACTTTACCGGTTATAAGAACAGGACCGCAATTCATGAAATATTGGTGGTGGATAAGGAAATACGGGATTTGATGTTGAAAAAGGCATCAACCGATGAATTACGGGATAAGGCGGTCAGCCAGGGCATGAAGACGCTGCGTTTATGCGGGTGGAAGAAGGTCCTTGACGGCCGGACTACGCCTGAAGAGATATTACGGGTAACTCAGGCAGAGGAGTAAGAAGGGGATGTTCAAGGTTTCGGTCCTGGATATTAAAACCGCGTCGACCATATTCCAGGAGCTGGTTTCGGTTGTTGTATTGCCCGGTGAAGAGGGGGAGCTTTCTATTTTGGATTTTCATCAGCCGATCATCGCATGCCTTACCGAGGGTGCGATTAAAATAGATAAGAGGCCCGGCGTGGTTATCAAGGGAGGTATCGCGAGTATGAAGAATAATGAACTGGTGGTATTGGCGGAGATAAAATAATATGCCGGTATTTGTTTATAAAGCGAAAAAAGGGCCGCAGGAGATTATTGAGGGGACCGTTGAGGCGGGCAGCAAAGAGGCGGCCGTCGCTCAGATAGAGCAGATGGGGTATGTGCCTATCCGGCTTGTTCCGAAAGAAGAATCGCAGCCTGCCGCCTCCGGAAGTTTGCCGGAAAGCAAAAACGCTCCCCTTGCGCATTCAGGGTTGTTCGGCGGGTGGGTTAGTTCCCGCGATTTGAACGTATTTACCGACCAACTGGCCACTCTGGTTAAATCCAAGGTGCCGCTTTTTGAGGCGATAAATATAATTTTTTCACAGACGGAGAATCCGCGGTTTAAACAAATAGTATCTTCTATTTCCGTGGAGTTAAAGGATGGGAAGACCTTGTCGGAGGCGCTTAACAGGTATCCGCAGGTTTTTCCTTTATTGTATGTCAATATGGTCCGTTCGGGGGAATCGGGAGGAGTGCTGGATGAAACTTTAAGGCGGTTGGCTAAATTCCGGGAAGAACAGGAGGAGGTACGGGCGAATATAAGCTCAGCCCTGGCCTATCCGATCTTTATACTGATAGTCGGCCTGATCACTATTATTGTCCTGTTTACTTTCGGTATCCCGCGTTTGGTTTCTTTATTCAGCGATGTTAAACAGGCCTTGCCCCTGCCCACCCGGATATTGATATCCATAAGCAATTTGATGAGGAATTACTGGTATCTGGGATTGATCTTTATCGGTTTTTTTGTTTTTATGTTCAAGCGCAGGCAGGTAAATAAGAAGCAAAAGATTGTTTTTGACCGGTTTAAATTAAATCTTCCGCTGCTGGGTAATTTTATGAAGAAGGCCATGCTGGCGGAGTTTGTCAGGACATTCGCTTTGCTTCTTGCCAACGGGGTTCCGGTGCTTGAGGCGCTCCAGATAACCGTCCCGACGATAAATAATGAAGTATTCAGGCTGGAGTTGGAGAAAGTGCACGGCGATATTATCATGGGCACGCCGCTTTCCCAGAGCATGAAAAAGTCCAGTTGGTTCCCGCCGTTTTTGACCAATATGATCGCGGTGGGCGAACGAGGCGGGAATTTGCAGGAGGTGCTGCTGGAAGTGGCGATTTTTTATGAGCGTGAAGTCCATAAAATGAACAAGATAATGACTGCTTTGCTTGAGCCGGCGATCATCCTGGTTATGGGCTTAGTCGTCGGTTTCATCGTCATGGCGATGCTTATGCCTATTTTTGAGATTAATATGGGAATGAGATAACAGGGGAGGCATTTAATGAAAACAAGATCCGGTTTTACGCTTATAGAATTGATGCTGGTAGTTATAATTATCGGTGTTTTGGGGGCAATGGTGCTGCCGAGGCTGGTCGGCCGTTCGGAACAGGCAAAAGTGTCCGTGGCCAAGACCGACATTAACGCTAATATCTCGGTTGCCCTGGATCTCTATGAGTTGGATAGCGGCCGTTATCCTACCACCGAGCAGGGGCTTAACGCTTTAAAGACAAAACCCGGTGATTTTCCCGAAGGGTCAAACTGGAACGGCCCCTATCTTAAAAAAGAGCCCAAAGACCCCTGGGGCAAGTCCTACCAGTATAAATATCCCGGAACTCATGAAGGTAAAGACTACGATTTGTATTCATTAGGTTTAGACGGCATAGAAAGCGATGATGATATTGCCAACTGGGAATAAGCGGGGTTTTACCCCGTTAGAGAAAGCCGCCGGCTTTAACCGGTGGTCTGCCGATTTCTATGCCGGAGGCGGTTTAATCCCCTCCGCAAAATCCCCGGTCTTCAGACCGGGGATAGGAACTTGCGGAATGTGCTTTTTTGCTTCGGGGAGGGAGCCTTGGCCTTTAGGCCGAGGGGCTCCACTGCCGCCGTCAGCGAAAACCGTTAAAGGACGAAGTTCTCTAACGGGGTTTACCCTTATTGAAATAATGATCAGTGTGGCTATTTTGTCGGTCGGTCTGATCATGGTCCTGCAGGGTTTCAGCTATGCGTTTAATATCCTGCGTATTTCCCGGGATAACCTGGAAACAAGTTTATTGGCGCAGGAAAAGATGGCGGAGATGGAAGTAAATGCCAAACAGAAAAAAGACGCGTTTTTAGATGACGTAAGCGGGGCTTCGCGGTCCGGTAATATAGAATTTAATTGGCGGATACGATTGACCCCCGATAAAGAATATGAGGATTTGTACGAGGCCGTTACCACTGTTTCCTGGAAAGAAGGAAGAAGGGACGGTTCCAGTATTTTCAGCACGTATTTAACGATTCCACATGATAAACAATAAGGGCGGGTCGAGGAATCTCGCGGGGGTTACCCCGTTAGAGAAAGCCGTTAAAGGACAACGTTCTCTAACGGGGTTTACCCTGGTTGAGCTTATTATCAGCGGGGCTCTTGTTTTTGTGGCCGCGGTAACGGTGTATTCGGTTTTTAACAGCGGCATTATGGTCTGGAAAAAGGCCAATGAAATCGGTTCATACAGCCGCCGTTTACGGTTGTTTTCCGAGAAGTTCAGCGGTGAGTTGAGGAATACTTTTAAATTTTCCACTATCCCTTTTGAGGGTACCGAAGAGTCTATCTCCTTTGCCGCTCTTATCGATAATCAGGTTGGCAGGCTCAGTTATTTTCTCAATGAGGATAATATTTTATGCCGGCAAGCCCAGTCGTATCCGGAAGTTTTTGAGAAAGGGGAGAATGGCAGGCGCGATTTGCTGATTGCCGGAATTACCGAGTTGAAATTCAGCTATTGTTATCTGGATAATGCCGGCGGAGAGTATAAATGGAAGGATGAATGGGTAAAAGGAGAGCAGGATACTCTTCCTCAGGCGGTAAAAATAGAATTAGAGTCCACGAATAAAACCGGCGGCCAGGGAGAAAAATTCACTAAAACGGTATTTCTCCCTATAGGCACGGGAGAACAGAAGATAGATCTTGGGCAGTAGTGCGCTGTCAAATTAATTTTTGTTATGACAGCGCACAGAGCAATCGAAAATCGACAATCGAAAATATTTGCAGGAGCAGGATTTTCGGTTGCGGTCAAATTTCTATTTTCGATTTTCAAGTAACAAAAATTTATTTTACAGGGCAGTAGTTTCAGTCTGCTGAAAAAGTCTCATCGCGCCGGGCATCTGAGCCTTTTTGAGCAGACTGCCTAACAGAGCGATAGCAACAGTGTGTATGCCAAAAGAAAGAAAATTTCAGCGTGCAAGCGTGCTCATTATCACTCTTTGGGTATTGAGCTTCCTGACTATTTTGGCGATTAATCTGGGATTCCTGGTCAGGAGCGGATTGCTGTATGCCGATCACCTGCAAGAAAGGCTCAAGATGTATTACCTGGCCCGGGCAGGCATAGAAAGGGCGGCGGCCGAATTAAATAAGGATGAGACGAGAAATTACGACGCGCTTAATGAGCCGTGGAGCAACAATAAAGATCTTTTTAAAGACCTGCCTTTTGGGGGAGGTTTTATAACGGTAAGCTACAACCCCGAGGGAAAAGGCTCTCGGGAAGACGCGGTTTTATACGGGGCGATGGATGAAAGCAGCCGGATAGACATAAATAACGCGCCCGTGGACATAGTGATAATGTTATTGGAACGTATCGGTAAGGTTGATATGGAGGATGCCATAGATATAGCCGCGGCGATCGTTGATTGGAGGGATAAAGACACCGCTGTTTCCGCCGGAGGGGCGGAGGAGGAATATTATCAGGGTTTGAGCCCGTCTTATAAATGTAAGAACGGGAAATTCCAGATACCGGAGGAATTACTGCTGGTTAAGGGGATGACCCCGGAGATTTTCGCCGGGATCAAAGATGTGATCACGGTTTATGGGACGGAGAGGGTTAATGTTAATACCGCCGGTTTTAATTGTTTATACGCGCTCGGCCTGGGCAGCAGTTTGTGCGAGCGGATCATCAAGTTCCGCCAGGGCAGTGACGGGCAAACCGGCACCGAAGACGATTATATCTTTAACTCCGCCGGCGATTTGATCAATACCGGGCCGTTATTCACGGAGGAGGCTGCGCAGATAAATAGTTTGATTTCCCGGAATGTTCTTACCGTAAAATCGGATATTTTCAGGATTAATTCTTCGGGGCAGTTTAAAGATGAAAGAGGCAGCCGCGCGAGGGGCATCGTTTGTGTTTTAAAACGCCAACAAGACAAAGGGCCGCAAATATTGTATTGGCATGAAAGTTAATTTAGCTAAAATAGTGCATAAGCAAGAGCGCATCGTAACCCTTTTTCAAATAGACAATAATTGTCTGCGGTTGATCCAGGTAAAACAGGCCGATCGCGCGAACAGGATTTCCATGATAAAAGCCCTCGAGATCGGTTCTTTATCCGACGAGGAGTTGGCGCGTAAAATTTCCGATTTGGCCGGTGAACTGAAAATAAACCCGCGTTACATCATCTTGTCTATCCCGCGTCATCTTACCACTACCAGGAATCTCGATTTGCCTTCCGTAAACCCGCTTGAGATAAAAGACATGATCGAGCTGCAAATCGGCAAACAAACCCCCTATGCCGGCGACGAGGTGATCAGGGATTATCAGATCCTGGGCAGCGATGCGGACGGATACAGCAAAGTACTTTTGGTTATTGTCCACCGGGATATCGTGAATAGATATTTTAAGATATTGGAGTCGGCGGGGCTTGCTGTGCAAAAGGTGAGTTTCAGCTCCGAGGGGTTATTGAATTGGAGGAGCCTGGTTTATAAAGAAAAGATCCCTCTTGATAAAGCCCATATATTGATCGAGGTGGATTACGATACAAGTGATTTTGAGGTTGTGTTGAACGATAAGCTTATTTTCGGCAGGAGCATATCGTTGGGTTTTTCTCGGATGGCGGGGCAGCGGGAACTTTGGCAGAAGAAATTTGTCGACGAGATAAATCATTCGATTTATGCCTATCAGAATGAGATCGTGGGCAAGGAGATCAATAAGATCATAATCAGCCGGCCGCGATTGGCCGGCGATACCCTGGATAAAGCCGTTTTAGAGAAAAAATTCGGTTTATCCGTGGAAATTATCGATCAATTCAGGAATATTCCTTTGACCGAGGAAGGCGCAAAAGCGTACAATGACCTGAAGAGGGCGGATATATCATTTGCCGGGCTGATCGGCCTGGGTTTATCCACCGGCGAGCATAAGATTGATCTTGTTCCTCAGGAGCATCTGATAAGCAAGGCGGTAAGAGAGAAAGGGAAAGACTTGTATCTTATGGGCATATTGTTGGCGTTTATTTTGGTCGCCGTTTCCGGGGTTTTCCTGGGAAAGATGTATAATAAGGAGCGATACCTGGGTCAGTTAAAACAACGGCTGGAGGAGATCCAGAATAAAGCCAAGGAGTTAAACGCCCGGATCCGGGGAATAGAAACAATCAAAGACCGGGTTTATACCAGGGGGCTTTCGCTTAATCTCCTTTATGAAGTGCACCGGATTATCCTGCCGGAGATCCATTTGGTTTCCTTGAGCTTTGACGGTAAAGAGAGCCTTACGGTGCGGGGCCAATCCAATGAAATGTCGGAAGTTTTTACTTTTGTCAATAAGCTGGAAGAATCGGCGTATTTTCATAATGTTAAGTCGAAATACGCCACGAAACGCACGGTGGAAGGTAAAGAAGTGACGGATTTTGAAATTGAGTGCCCTTTGGAGGATAAATATAAAGTTACGGACAAACACAAATTATAAATAAAGATGGAATTCCTGTCAAAGTTGTCTAAAAAAGAAAAACGGTTATTTTATATCGCGGTTGTTGTTGTTGCCGTTGTCCTTTTTGAAAGGGGCGTATTGAGGCCGGTGATAAATAAGCTGGAAGCTTTTAACGGGAAAATCAGCCTGGAAGAAAAAAAACTGGAGAAGTCAATGCTGATATTGCAGGAGGAGCCGGCCATAAACAGCGAATATGAGAAATTCGCCCAGAATATAAAGCAGGAACAATCCGACGAAGAGACGCTGGCGGCATTGCTCGGCAGTTTGGAAAAAATGGCGAATAGCGTATCTGTTTTTATCCTGGGGATAAAGCCGAATCCGATAGAGAAGTACGATTTTTATAAAAGATATTCGGTCAAGATCGAGGCCGAAGCGAAAATCAGCAACCTGATAGATTTTATTTATCAACTGGAGAACTCTTCGAAATTGCTCAGGGTTTCGGATTTCCGTTTGACCCCCCAAAAGAAAGAAACTATTTTGAAGATCGATATGACGGTTACCGAGGTTTTGATCAATTAAGAATCCGCGCCGCCCACCCATCCCGGAGTTGATCGGCAATTATTATTTACAAACAGTTTTCTCTGTACTATAATCAGTGCATGCCAAAATCGGGATTCGATAACGATAAATACCTTAAAGAACAGACCGCCGCAATTCTCGAACGGGTGAAAAAGCTCGGAAATAAGCTGTACCTGGAATTCGGCGGGAAATTATGCTTTGATTATCACGCCGCGCGTGTCCTTCCCGGATATGACCCTAATGTAAAAATACGCCTCTTGCAGAAACTGCGGGATAAGATCGATATCGTGCTTTGTATTTACGCGGGAGACATAGAACGGGGGAGGGTGCGCGGTGATTTCGGGATAACCTATGACGCGGCCACCCTTAAATTGATCGATGACCTGCGGAAGTGGGGATTGGATATCGTGGGAGTGGTGATCACCCGTTTTGCCGGCCAGTCCACCGCGGTCATCTTTAAGAATAAGCTGGAGCGGAGGAACGTGAAAGTCTATCTGCATTATCCCATCGATGATTATCCGACGAACGTGGACCATGTGGTCGGCGAGAATGGTTTCGGCAGGAATGATTATATCGAGACCGGGAATTCGATTGTCGTTGTTACCGGCCCCGGCCCGAACAGCGGTAAGTTGTCGGCTTGCCTTTCACAGCTTTACCACGAGCATAAGCGCGGCATTAACGCCGGCTACGCGAAATTCGAGACTTTCCCTATTTGGAACATTCCTTTGAAACATCCGGTTAATATCGCCTATGAGGCGGCTACCGCGGATATCCTGGATTTCAATCTGGTGGATCCTTTTCATCTGAATACTTACAACCAGACTGCTATCAATTACAACCGTGATGTGGAAAGTTTTCCCATATTGAAACTGATATTAAGCAGGATATGCAAAAATGACGATGGGGCTGCCGTGTATAATTCTCCCACCGATATGGGGGTTAACCGCGCGGGATTCGGGATCGTGGATGATGGAGCGGTTCAGCAGGCGGCTAAGCAGGAATTGATCAGGCGGTATTTCCGGTACAATACGGAGTACGCGCTGGGTATCGAGAAAAAAGAGACCGTGGACCGGGTTGTCCTGCTTATGGAAGAAATGGGAGTGAAAACGACCGACCGTCCGGTCGTGGAATCGGCCCGGAAAGCGGCGGAAGAAGCGGAGCAGAAAGACAAAGGG
This sequence comes from Candidatus Omnitrophota bacterium, assembly GCA_041653035.1. GTDB lineage: Bacteria > Omnitrophota > Gorgyraeia > Gygaellales > Profunditerraquicolaceae > JAQTZX01. The sequence goes on along the minus strand of JBAZGE010000042.1, from coordinate 3,401 downwards.
CATGCCGGAATTTTTTGCGGCGCGGCGATCCAGATGGCGGACGGCAGCATCATAACCGGAAAAAATTCCAAACTTATGCACGCGGCATCGAGCCTGGTCTTGAATACGCTGAAAGTCCTGACCAGGATCCCCGATGAGATCCTTTTGCTTTCGCCGCATATCCTTTCCCAGATAGCTAAACTCAAGGAGGGGATTTTTGACGAAGAATCGGAAAGCCTGGATCTCGAAGAGACGCTTATCGCTTTATCCATCAGCGCGGCCACCAACCATGTCGCCGAACTGGCGATGAAAAAATTGAGCGAATTACGGGGGTGCGAAGTCCACCTGACCCATATCCCCACCCCCGGCGACGAAGTCGGCCTGAAACGCATAGGCGTCAATCTGACCACCGACGCCAATTTTTCGTCGCGAAACCTGTTTATTTCTTAATCGATCATGGCTATCATTATTAAATTTATAGGCGGCGTGCGCACGGTCACCGGTTCCAGTCATATGATTATGACCGAGCGTTCGAAAGTCATCCTCGATGCCGGGCTTTTCCTGGGACACCGCGACGAGTCCTATGCCGTCAACACCACTTTTCCGTATAATCCGCGTTCCATAGACGCTTTACTCGTATCTCACGCGCATGTCGACCATTGCGGAAATCTGCCTTCTCTGGTCAAAAAAGGATTTAATTCCCGGATCTATTCCACCTTTGCCACCCGTGACCTCTGTAAACTTATGCTTGAGGATTCCGGTAAGATACAGGAAGAAGATATCCGGTATGTCAATAAGATCAACAAGCGGATGGGACAGCCTCCGCGGAGGCCGTTATATACCATCAAAGAGGCGCGTAAGGTTAACGGCAGGTTCCGTCCGATCTCTTATGAACAGAAATTCTGCGTGACCAAAGATATCTCGGCGGTGCTCTATGACGCCGGGCATATCCTGGGCTCAAGCATTATCGTGCTGGATATTCAGGACGGCCAGCACATTGTCCGCCTGGGGTATGCGGTCGACCTGGGGAGGAAGAATCTTCCCCTGCTTAACGACCCGGTTGTTCCCCGGGGGCTTGATTACCTCATTCTGGAGAGCACCTATGGCGGCAGGACCCACGCGCCTATCGAGGAGGCGAAAGGTAAACTGCGGGATGCGGTGAACCGGACCGTCGAGCGCAATGGAAAGATAATTATACCCGCATTTACCCTGGAACGGACGCAGGAAGTTTTGTATTTTCTCAATGAACTTTTGCGGGAAAAGGCGATCCCGCCTATCCCCGTATTCGTGGACAGCCCTCTGGCAACCGATATTACCGATGTGTTCAAAAATCACCTGACGTATATGAACGACAAGACCAGGCAGGCGGTGGCCGACGGGAACAGCCCGTTCGAATTCCTGAATCTTACCTTTATCCGCGAGCAGCGGGCGTCCAAGGGGTTGAACATGGCGCGGCGCCCGATGATCATTATTGCCGGCAACGGCATGTGCGAAGCCGGCAGGGTACTGCATCACCTGAAGAATAATATCGAGGATTCCCGGAATACCGTTTTAGTGGTGGGGTTTATGGCGAAAGACACGCTCGGCCGCCGGATCGTCGACCGGGTACCTTTTGTGAAGATCTTCGGGGTTGAATACCAGCTTAACGCCGAAGTGGTGATCATCAACGCTTTCTCGGGGCACGCGGATAAAAATGATTTCCTGGATTTTGCCGGCAAATGTTTTCCGTTGCGGCGGATATTTCTGGTGCATGGTGATGAAGAACAGTCGCAGGCGCTCTTTGACGCCTTTGCGCAAAAAGGGTGGAGTCCGTATCTTCCCGCGAAAGGGGAGGAAGTGGCTCTCTAAAATCTGCACCGGGCGTGTTTTTAAGGAATTACTTGCACAAGCCGTTATTTTATGGTAGTATTTTTCCTCTAATAAAACAAAGGAGCAAACTATGGCAGGCGGTAAATCTACACCAAAGAAGGATTGCCGGGTGAAAGTTGCCGGCGGAGAATTGGTAAAAACAGGGCAGATCGTGGTCAGAGGCATCAATACGTATAAGGCGGGCCACAATGTGAAAGGCCTCGGGACGCTGTATGCTCTTTGTCCCGGCAAGATACAGTTTACGCGTAAGAGAGAGAAAAACGGTGTTGTGCGCACGTACATTCATGTCGTGCCGCAGTAGCGTTTAGCGTTATTGCGTTTTGCGTTGTTGCGTTGGCGTTATGGCATTTAGTGTTTGGCGTTATGCGTGAAAAAAGAGGCTCGTCATAAAAGGTTATTCCACCTGATGTCCACCGTATCGAACGATAATCTCTCCGTAAAAGCCAAGAAATACTGCGTCATAAAATACACCCTTAGTATTGTCCACCTGTTGTACAGCGCGGGGATCCTGGCGGTTTTTTCTTTTTCCGGGGCGGCGGTCACTCTGGAAAATATCTTCGCGGAATGGATACTCAATCCGTATCTGCTTTTGGCATTTTATTTTCTAACGTTTTCCGCGGCATATTACCTTTTTAATTTTTCGTTTATTTTTTACCGGTCTTTTATCCTGGAACATCAGTTCTCCCTCAGCAGGCAGAAGGCCGGGGATTGGTTTTTGGATCAAGTTAAAGGAGGGGGCATCTTTTGTGTCGTCTCTTTGGCCGCGCTGGAGGTGTTTTTTTATCTGCTCAGGAACGCTCCGGAGGCATGGTGGTGGCTGGTCTCGGCGGTATGGATTTTTTTCAGCGTTATTCTGGCCAAGGCCGCCCCGGTCGTGCTCGTGCCGCTTTTCTTTAAATGCAAACCGATGTCCGGCGAACCGTTACGGCAGAGGATCTTATCCCTTGCATTCCGCATGGGCGTTCCGGTATGCGATGTTTTCGAGATCGACCTGAGCAGGAAATCGCTGAAAGCCAATGCCGCTTTTGCCGGATTGGGAAAGACCCGGAGGATCATACTCGCGGATACTCTGAAAGATAATTTCAGCATTGATGAGATAGAGGTCATCCTTGCCCATGAATTCGCGCATTACCGGCTCGGGCATATCGTTAAACTGCTGATCATCAACTCCTGCAGTATCGCTCTATCTTTTTATACCTTATTTCTGTTGAGCGGTCCTCTGAGCGTTTTTTTCAGGCTCCCGTCATTTACCTCCGTTGCCGTCCTGCCGGTTCTCTTTTTGTACTGGATGGTTTGGGGAATGGCCTCCGCGCCTTTTGAGAATGCCCTCAGCCGCGCGTTTGAGCGCAGCGCGGATAAGAAATCCCTGGAAGTCACCGGTTTAAAGGACGCTTTCATAAGCGCGATGGAAAAACTCGCCCTCCAGAATTTCTCCGACAGAAATCCGAGCCTGTTTATTAAGCTCTTTTTCTTCGATCATCCTCCAGTTGACGAGCGTATAGCCATGGCAAAAAAAGTATAAATTCGACCGGGTACAGGCTCAAAGCTGTACC
>JBAZGE010000041.1:0-15486 GCA_041653035.1 Candidatus Omnitrophota bacterium | reverse complement strand
CTGAAATGCAAACAATCCTACACCGCCCAATACCTCCGCGGGTACCTGAAATAAAGGGGGGTAGTTTACCCCCTTTGGATTCCTGCTTTCGCAGGAATGACAACTGTAGGGGCACGGCATGCCGTGCCCTACGGTAGATATTGAAAGTTGACCGGGAATATGGTATAGTAATGTTTTACTTTCCTGTGTAAATCCCCGTTATTTATAAGGAGTGCTGCTTTGGTCCGGAGCGTGCATATGAAAACGATAGTCCTTGTATTTTTGTTTGCCTTTCTTTCCAGTACAGGGGTAGTAGGTGTACGTATGCCTTCGGTATGTGCCCAGGCCCAGGATTCCACCAAGGAAGAAGAGTCGTTTTACGTGGCCAAGAAGGCTTTTGACGACGGTTTCTACGATGTGGCCCTGTCTCTTTTAAAGCGGTATCTCGATAATTATCCTTCTTCCGAGAGATCCTCTCAGGCAAACCTTTTGATCGGGCAGTGTTATTTTAACCAGAATAAATTCCTCGACGCGCTCAATAAATTCGAAGAGCTCCTGAACCGTTCGGAGTCCAAGGATATCCAGGATGCGCTTATCTATTGGATAGCCGAGGTTCACTTCAGGGGCAATAACTTTAATAAGGCAAAATCTTTCTATCAGAGGATTATTGACGATTACCCGAATTCTTCCTATATCCAGGCCGCCTATTATTCGTTAGGATGGTGTTTGTTCCAGGAACAGAAATACCAGGAGGCTCTTACCTATTTCAATAAGCTCGAAGAGAAATTTCCGGCACAGGCGCAGAGCCGGGATTCCGCGCTTAAGATAATCGAATGCCTGTATAATCTCAAGGATTATAAAGGGTTGAAGGATAAGGCAAAATCATATCTGAAAATTTACGCCAAAGACAGCGAGAAATCGCCGGTGATCACTTTTTACCTGGCGGAAGCGGATTATTATCTTGATAACTTCGCGGATGCGATTGAAGGGTTTTCCAGGGTCGTCAAAAACAGCGCCGATGAACGTATGCAGGCGCTGGCAAATATGGAGACCGGATGGGCCTATCTTAAACTGAAGCAGTATAATCAGGCCTTGCAGATTTTTACCCAGATCAAGGAGAGCGCCCTCGAGAAAAAGAGCCGGGATGTTTTACTGCTGGGCAGGGCTATTCTTGCTTTTGAGTCCGGGAATTACCTGGAAGCGCGGGATGTATACGGCCGGCTTATACAGAGCTCTTCGGAAGCCATGGTAGCGGTACAGGCATATCTGGGAAAGGCGGACGCGGTATATAACCTCGGGGAATATAAAACCGCCATAGACTTGTATAAAGAAGGGTTGAGCAAGGCTGCTTCCGAGTCGTCGCCGGGAGAGGTCGTTGATAAGCTTCATTACGGCCTGGCCTGGGCTTTTTTGAAAGACGGGGAATTTAAGGAAGCGATCCGTGAATTCCAGAGGATCGTCAAGAGCAGCGAGGACAGGATCGTGAAGGCTTCCGCGCTCTGCCAGATCGGGGATACTTATCAGGATGCCGGCGACTACGTGAGAGCGCAGGAGACCTATGATACGATATTGAAGGATTACGCGGAGAGTTTTTATGGGGATTATGTGCAGTATCAGCTGGGGGTGACTTTGCTCAAACATTCCAATTACGACGGCGCGGTCATGAGTTTTCTTGCCCTTAAGAGAAATTATCCTAAATCCAAGCTGGTCGACGACGCCTCATACGCCCTGGGGCTTGCGTATTTTCAGAGGCAGGATTATAACGCCGGCAAAGAGGTCTTTCAGAAGTTCCTCGGAGAGTTTAGCGACAGCATTCTGAGGCCGCAGGCGATGTATCTGTTAGGTACCAGCCTGTATAATCTGGGCGCGTTCAACGATGCTATTGAGACATTCAAGAATGTTATCCGGAATTATTCCCAGGATGTTGATCTGGTTCAGAAGTCCGAATACGAGATCGCGGATTGTTATTACCGATTGGGCAACGAGCAGGAGGCGATGAACCGTTTTAACTCTCTTCGCGCGAAATATCCGGATTCCAAACTGGCCGCGGAGATAGTCTGGTGGCTGGGGCAGTATAATTACGTGCATAATAATCCGACGGTGGCCAAGCGTTATTTTTCTTCCCTCATACAGGATTTCCCGAAGAGCGAGCTTATTATCGACGCGTATTACGCGCTGGGGTCCATCAGTACGGAAGATGCGAAATATGAGGATGCGCTGGCGTATTTTCAAAAAGTCCTGGAATTGGATAAATCCGACCTCGCCGGGCAGGCGGCGGTCGCCATCGCCGATATTTATATCAAACAGGACAAGGCCGATTCCGCGGTGCAGGCTTACAAAGGAGTGGTGGACCGCTATCCGCATCTGGCGAGCGTTATTTATCCCAAGGCCGGGGATCTTTTTTTCAAGAACGGGAATTTCGATGACGCGTTGGTGTATTACAAGAAAAGCATGGAGGTGGTTCCCTTAAAAGATACCGCGGAGATACAGTTCAAGATAGGCGAAACCCTTCAGTCCCGGAGCAGCATACCGGAGGCCATTGAGGAATACCTGAAAGTGGCTTACTTGTATGCCGAGAATAAAGACTATGCCGCTAAGGCGCTGCTGCGGGTCGCCAAGATCTACGAGGACAGCGATAATTTTCAGGAAGCGCAGGCGGTGTATAAAAAACTCGTATCGCTGGAAGTCCCGGAATCAAAATACGCGCAGGAAAGGATAGAAGAGATACTCAAGAACGAAAAAATGGAAAAAGCGGGGAAATAGTTTCTTTATTGGAAAGTAGTAAATGGTAAAAAGTAATTCGTAAATCGTAACTCGTAAAGCGTAATTAACAAGGCAATCGTTATATAAAAAATTCCTTATTGATTACTAATTACGATTTACCATTTACGATTTACGTATTCTAATCGGGAGGATAAGCATGGATCTATACAATATGAGTTTATTTAAACTGTTTCTTGCAGGCGGCCCGGTCATGTGGCCGATACTGTTATGCTCGGTTTTCGCGCTGGCAATCACCCTGGAGCGGTTCTGGTATATGCGCAAGATCAAAATAGATACCGAGTCATTCCTTGCCGCCATTCTGGACAAGATGAAGCGTCATCAGATCAAAGAAGCCTTGCAGTTGTGCGACAGTACCAAGAGCCCGATATCCAACATCTTGAAGGCGGGTATTTTGAAATACGACCGCCAGCGTTCCCAGATCAAGGAAGCGATAGAGGATGCCGCTTTGTATGAGATCCCGAAGCTGGAAAAGAATTTTTCCTTCCTGGCTACCATCGCGCATGTTTCTCCCCTGTTAGGGCTTTTGGGAACGGTAACCGGGATGGTGCGTTGTTTTCAGACCATTCAGGCTAAAGCCACCACCTTTCGTCCCGTGTCTCCCGGGGATCTGGCCGGGGGGATATGGGAGGCGTTGTTGACCACCGTATTAGGGCTGATGGTGGCGATCCCGACGTTTGTCGTCTACAATTATCTGGTTAACCGGGCGAATAATTTCATTCTCGAAATGGAAAAGGCTTCCACGGAATTAGTGAATTTTTTGACTGAATAACCAGGCCGGCCATACCACAGACGGGGGAACTTATGAAATTCAGACGCCATATGGAATTGGAGCATGGGTTGAAATCGATCGACATCGCTCCGCTTATAGATATCGTGTTCCAACTGCTCATTTTTTTTATGCTCACTTCAAGTTTTATCATACAGCCGGGCATAAAAGTGAACCTTCCGAAAGCGGTCACCAGCGAGGTGGTGAAATACGACAACGTGGAGATTGTGATATCGGGAGAAAACGTAGTTTACGTGAACGGCAAAGTGACTACGGCGCAGGAAATGGATTTAGTGCTTAAACAGGCGGCAAAAAGGAATCAGAGCGTTCTCATCAAATCCGATAAACGCGCTTCTTTAGGAAAGGTGGTTGAGGTTTGGGATATGTGCCGGGATTCCGGCGTCAGCCAGATCAATATCGCTACCAACCAGAAATGATGGAGACCGGGCTTAAAAAAAACCTGATAATCTCCCTTGTTTGCCATGCCGGGTTATTCCTTGTCCTGGGATTATCTTTTGGCCGGCCGTTGGCCCCATTGAATTATTCTCCGGTATCTTTCTGGGGACAAATACTGCAGCCGTACGATTTCGCGCGCACGGCCGCCCCCCTGAGAAGCCTGATAGAGACGAAGGCGGTTTTTTTTCGGAATATCGGGGATATGTTTGCCGGGCATTTTGTCTCTTCGCTTTCGCCCGGAGCGGACACCGCCGGCACGTTCATCCCGGGAACCCCGGCGATAAAACCGGAGGTTGTTTCCCTTCGCCCCGTAAAACTTGACCTCACTCCTTCAATCGCTCTTCCCGTGCTTCCCAAGAGAAGAGAACCGGCGCTGACGTTCCATCCGCTGCTTCCCCAGCATTTCCCCTTGTATTTTAAGGACCGGCAGACCGCCCATATCGAGATAATGTTTAATATCGCGTCCACGCACGGCGATGAGCATGCCGTGGTTATGCAGAGAAAGATCTCTTCCGGCAATCTGGAAGCTGACTTGTTGAGTATGCGTTATATCGGGCATTACCTGTTCATACAGGAAAAGCGCTTCGCCCCGGATAAATGGCAGACGGTAAAAATAGACCTGTCACCATGATCACTATTGATTTTTCGTTAGCTATCGCTCTTTTCTGTGTCTTCGTGCTTGCAGGGGTTGGCATTTCCTGGCTGTGCATTAAAAAAAAGAAAGATAAGCAGATGCATCTTGATCCTCGTTTTATATGGTATTGTTCGGTATGTACCTACACCTATATCAATACCAAGGAAGAAGTCATTTCGCTCTGTCCGCGCTGCGGAAGCTATAACAAGAAGTTGGAAGAGAAAAGTACATAGGGAAAAGTGACTGTCACGTTTTTCGTGATTGGCACTTTTCCTTTACGGATATGAGGTTCCTTATGTCAGTGGCGATAGTCACCGGTTCCTGCGGGTTGGTCGGTTCTGAAACCGTTGATTTTTTCTGTAAAAAAGGTTTCACCGTGGCAGGTATCGACAATAATATGCGCAGGTTTTTTTTCGGGCAGGACGGCGATATTTCCCGGAACAGGGAACGGCTGATTTCCCGGCATAAGAACTACCGGCATTATTCCCTGGATATACGGGATGAAGCCCGGATGTTCCATCTTTTAAGGAACTACGGGCAACATGTCGAGCTTATCGTGCATACCGCGGCCCAGCCGTCGCATGACTGGGCGGCCCGCGACCCCCAGGCAGATTTCGGGATAAACGCCGGCGGCACGCTCATCCTGCTTGAGGCGCTGAGAAAATTCTGCCCGAAAGCGGTCTTCATTTTTACTTCCACCAATAAAGTTTACGGGGACAGGCCGAATCAGCTCCCTCTGAAGGAGGGGAAAACGCGCTTTGACCTGCCTAAGGGGAACCGGTATTATCGGGGTATAGACGAATCCATGAGCGTTGATGCCAGCCTTCACAGTCTTTTCGGCGCCTCTAAATTAGCGGCCGACGTTATGGTCCAGGAATACGGCCGGTATTTCGGCCTTAAGACCGGGGTTTTCAGGGGAGGATGCCTTACCGGTCCCGCGCATTCCGGAGTCCAACTGCACGGATTCCTTTCTTACCTGGTAAAGTGCGCGGTTACCGGCAGAAAATATTCTATTTACGGTTATAAAGGTAAGCAGGTGCGCGACAATATCCATTCCTATGATCTGGTGAATGCGTTCTATCACTTCTTTAAAAAACCGCGAAGCGGAGAAGTGTATAATATCGGCGGTTCACGGTATGCCAATGTTTCTTTACTGGAAGCCATAGATCTTTGTGAGCAGATATCCGGGAAGGAACTGGAGTATGAATACGTGAAACAACCGCGCAGGGGAGACCATATCTGGTGGATAAGCGATGTTTCGAAATTCAAAGCGCATTATCCGCGGTGGAAATATACGTATAGTATCAGGGATACCATTGAAGATATCTACCAAACTCAGCGCTAACGGGGACAGGCATTTTTTATGGATAATAATCTTTGTCAAAAAATGCCTGTCCCCTCAGTTTGTGACATGACCCCGCTTGTATCGGTCATCGTAACCACGCGTAACGAAGAGAGGAACATCGAAGCCTGCCTTTCATCGGTAACCGCACAGACAATTTCCCGGGAGAATATCGAAATTATCGTCGTTGACAATGATTCGCGGGACAGTACCAAGGAGATATCTGCGCGTTTTACCGGCGCTGTATTCAATGCCGGCCCCGAGCGTTCCGCCCAGCGGAACTTCGGCGCGCGCCGTGCGCAGGGGAAATACCTTTTGTTCTTAGACGCGGATATGATCCTGTCCGAGCGGGTGGTCGAGGAATGCGTGGAAACGTGCCGGCGCCAGGGGTATGCCGCGTTGTATATTCCGGAGCAGATCATCGGCAGGGGATTCTGGATACGGGTGAGAAATTTCGAGCGCAGTTTCTACGACGGCACGGTCATTGACTGCGTGAGGTTCATGCGTAAAGATGCGTTTCTGTCCATAGGAGGATTCGATGAAACACTGACCGGGCCGGAGGATTGGGATTTCGACCGGAGAATGAAACCGTACGGGAAGGTGGGCATATCGGTTGAGCCGTTGTTCCATAATGAGGATGCTTTCAGGGTAGGGAAGTATTACCAAAAGAAAAGCTATTACTCTCTCAGTTTTGAGAAATATATCGATAAATGGGGAAGAGGGGATGAAACCATTAAGAAACAATTTGGGTTTTATTATAGATTTATTGGTGTTTATTGTGAACAGGGGAAGGTTTTTCGTTTGCTCCGGCATCCGGTGCTGGCGCTGGGTATGTATTTTCTGAGGTTTTTGGTTGGAATAAGTTATTTAAAAAATAAAGTCCATGGCTGAACTTAAGTTTAGTATCCTCATGCCCGTATATAACGGGGCGCAGTATATTGCCGAGACCCTCCGGAGTATCCTGTCTCAAAGTTTCGGCAATTACGAGATGATCATCGTGGATGATAATTCCGGCGATGCCACCGGGGAAGTTGTAGCGTCGTTCAAGGACAATAGGATCGCGTTGTACAGGAATAGGGCTAATCTCGGTTATCCGGGGAATCTGAATGAATGCCATAGACGGGCTTCCGGGGATATTATCTATTTAATGGGGCAGGACGATATCTTGGGTAAAGACGCCCTGGAAAATACGCGCCGGGCTTTTTTGCTGTCCGATGATATCGGAGCGGTTACCAGGCCGTATTTCTGGTTCGACAAAAGCGTGGCTGTACCGGTCAGGGCAAAAAAACAGCTTGATCCCTGCCGCGATCAGGTGGTCAGGATCTCGGATGGAAGTACGCGGGTTATCCGTGTTTTTGAAACGCTGGATCAGCTTTCCGGCCTGGCTTTACGCCGGTCTTTCATGGACATCCCTTTTCATAAAGATATTTTTCCCTGTCACGTGTATCCCTTTGCAGGTATCTTTAAAAAACACCCGGTGGTCTTTCTTAAAGATTATACCGTGGCGGTGAGGATCCGAAGCAGCCAGTGCAGGATGGTTTCATCTATTTATGATACCTCGCCGGTGCAAAGCTGGGTCGATCTGTTCGAGACCGTTTTTCCCGGCTCGGAATTTGAAGCATTGAGGAACCGTATGATCCGGGATTTTGTCGCCATTAATTATGTAGGGTTGGTGCAGATACGCAACTACGCCAGGTATGCGCACGTGTGGAGGGAGATACGGCTTCTTTTAAAGTATCGCCGGAGAAATTATTTTAATGTACTGTTCTGGTTTTTCAGTATCGGATGCCTGAGTATGCCGCCGTGCTTGTTGATACCGCTGGTTGACTGGTATAAGAACACGCTCAACAGTCAAAGGTTTTTGAATATAAAGTTCAATTACAGTTTTGAATAATTAATGGAATCTCAGACAGACAAAAATAAAACCATTTCAATTATTATCCCGTTCAGAGATAGGTTAGAGAATGTGAGAGAATGTTTTATATCGGTTTTACATTCGGAGTATAAATTTATTGAAGTAATTGCAGTTGATAATGCTTCTTCAAAAGAGACCGTCGGTGAGCTGACGAAAGAATTTGTAAACAACCTAAGGGTAAAGATCGTCAGGAGCGATGTTAACTTAGGGGCAGCGGGGGGGAGAAATTTAGGGGTTCGTTATGCGCAAGGGGACTTGTTATTGTTTGTTGATAGCGATAACGTTGTAGATATAAAGATGGTATCGAACTTAGTCGGTTTTATTGAAAAAAATGATGATTGCGGAATGGTGGGGCCGTTGATGCTTTATAAGAACTTTCCGGATATGATTTGGCTTTATTTTGCCGATATTAATATGTGTACTAGTCAGGCTTCCTATAGAGGAACTGGGGAAAAAAATGAAAAACAGTATGCCGAAGTTATTGAAACGGGACATATCCCGAACTGTTTCTTGGTTTGGAAAAATGACTTTATTAAGCTTGGCGGATTCGATGAAAAGTATTTGATTATGTATGAGGAAGCGGATCTGGCAGAAAAAATTAAGAAAGATTTAAAAAAGAAAATAATTATATATACCAAGGCTGTTGTTTATCATAATCTGGAATTTCTTGATAAGAAAAATCATTGTCGACTTTTTTTAAAATCCGAAGAGCGCGCTTATTTCATTTCTCGGAACAGGATCTATTTTATGCGTAAACACACTTCTTTTTTTAATTTCATGCGCTTTGTTTTTATTTTTTTACCGCTGTTGACGATATATTATGAAGGTGTTTTATGCTGTAGTGGGAAATTTAAACAAGCGTATTATTATTTAAAAGGTTCTATAAAAGGATTTTTACTTTGAAAAAGATAACCGTAGGCATTATGGTGTTTAAGTATCCCCTTTATGAAAAAGGATCATATTTGCAGGAGTTTGTGGATTCAATGGTTTGCAGGTGTGAAAGAGTGGTTTTGATTGCGGCTCTTTATCCGGACAAGAACTTTTTTTCTCCCCGGAATTTAAGCATCAAGTGGATACCACTATTCCCTGTCCCGATTATCGGCGAAATTTTTTATAATCTGCTTATTTTTTTTAAAGGCATTATTTACCTGAGAGATGTTGATGTAATAAACGTAATATCTGCCCGTCCGGCAATTGTAGGATTTCTGCTTGGAAAAATTCTGAATAAGCCTGTTGTCTGTACAGTCGAAATTATCAATGAACCTGGGAACAGATGGTTCCAAAAGGAATCCGTCATTAATGCTATCCAAAAGTTAATTTATAGTTTAAAATACGATAAAATTATCTGCTGGTCAAAGTATTATTTTTATGCATATTTGAAAAAATGGGGTGTAGGGGAAGGAACGGTAGTAATAATTCCTTCTGGTATAGATATATCAAGATACAATCCTTTGATATGCGGTGAGGGTATTAGGAATAATTTTCCTCCTGGTTCTTTTTTAATTGTTTTTGCAAAACCCATGTATGAATATAACCGCAAAATGGCTGAACTTCTATTGTTATCTGTTAAACTCTTGGATCGCGATCTGGATATCAGGGTTTTGTTAGGAGATGGACAACAGAGGAAAATGATTGAAGATAAAATAAAAATTTTGGGGTTGGGCGAAAAAATTTCTTTTATGCCCATAGTTCCTATTACGAAAATTCCGGAGTATCTTGCTGCTGCGGATATTATTGTTTTACCTTTTACATACCAGCCGACAACCTCGCGTTCGCTTTTAGAAAGCATGGCCATGGGAAAAGCGATAGTTGTCACAAATTCCGGAGAAATAACCGAAATGCTTACGGATGGGGAGGAAGCTTTAGTGGTGGAACCGGAAGAGAAAGCACTGGCTTCGGCTATCCGGAGAGTGTGTTTTGACCGCGAACTTAAAAATAAGCTTGGGAGAAATGCACGTTTACTTGTGGAGAAAAGCTTTTCTATTGAATCTGTCGCCGACAAGACACTGGAAGTTTATAGGGAAGTGATATGCCCGTTGGTGTTTGTTGAGAGGAGTTGTAATGTATAAACGTATTGTTTTTGTTGCGGCTATGTATATCGTTTTAATTGTAGTGTTAACTTTTCCTCTTGTATTAAATATATCAAATAGTATTCCTGGGTTTTTCTCTACCGATGAGTCTCTTACCGCCTTGTGGGACAGTTGGAGAATAAGGTATGCTTTTTCACATTCCTTGTCTTTTAAACATACTGATTTTATCGTATATCCATTCGGGCACAGTATTTATGATTCAGGATATGTTTCTTACGGATGGATGTCGTGGTTTTATTTTTTAAGTTTCGTTGCCGGTCCGGTATTAGCGTATAATGTGCAGGTGTTGTTGAATTTGTTTTTATCTGCAATATTTACATATATTCTTGTTATGTTTTTAACTGGGAACAAATTAAGTGCTCTTTTTAGTGGAGTGGCCTTTGCTTTTTGCCCTTATCAGTTTGCCAGGATTTGGCAACATTTAGGTTTGACGTATAATCAATGGCTGCCTTTATGTTTATTAGCGGTAGTTATGCTTCGGGAGCATTTGTGCAGGAGGAATGTAATAATACTTTTTTTTAGTCTGTTGTTGCTTTTTTCTTTCGACTTTTCGATTACGTATATGGTAACAATAACGTTGGCATCGTATATTTTGTATATCATAATAGTAGGGTTGAATACAATGTTTCTGTCCGGCAAAAAAATTCCAGAAAAGGAGTGGTGTTTTATTAAAAAATTTTTCTTGACGGGGATAATCGCGTTATTCATTCTTTCTCCACAGTTCTTCCCTCTCATCAAAAATAGAGTTACTGCTTCTAATAATTCGGTTCCATCGGCTTTTTCCTCTCAGCGGCGTCCTTTTGAAGATCTCTTCCGTCAGTCCGCTCGTCCGCTTAGTTATTTCTTGCCTGCTGCCGTTCATCCTGTTTTTGGTAAATTCACCGAGCAGTTTGTGGGGGGAGGGCTTTATGGAGAAAGTTTCACCGAGCATACTCTATATCTTGGCTGGATACCTTTGCTGCTCGCCGGAATAGCGTATGGGAGATGGCGGCGATTACGCAAAACAAAAGAGAGGGACGTGCCCGCGCAAAAAACGATACGCTATGACACGCAAGATGCTTTTTATCTCGGTTTTTTCATCTTCCTGGGGATTGCCGCATGGCTATTTTCCCAGCCACCGTGGTGGAAATGGGGGCCGTTGAAGATATATATGCCGTCATTTTTCATGTATAAGATTATTCCCATGTACCGGGCGTATTGCCGGTTTGGTAATGTGGTAATGTTTGCGGTAGCGGTATTGGCGGGATTCGGCCTTAAGGTTTTACTGGAACGGTTTCATTCCGCGAAAGTCAAAGCAGGTATCACGGCCCTGGTCTGCGCGTTGGTCATTTTTGAGTTTTGGAATTGGCCTCCGTATAAAATGATTGATGTTTCTCGTGTGCCGGCTGTATATTATTGGTTGAAAGATCAGCCGGGTGATTTTGCTATCGCCGAATATCCGCTGGATGTCAAGGGCCCCACGGATATATATAAGTTGTATCAGATTGTTCATCAAAAGAAGATGATCAATTCGACCACCCCCGGAACGTACGCTAATGATATAGCTAAAACCCTGATTCAACTTTCTCAACCGCGTACCGCAGGAATGTTGCGGGGGTTGGGAGTAAAATATGTCTTGGTGCACCGTGAAGATTATGAGAAGGTCGAGATATCCGAAGAAGCCGAAGAGATGAGGAAGGTTCCCGAAAACCCCGGCCTTAAGCTGATCAAGTCTTTTTCCGCGCAATCCTGCCCTGACAGTAAGATCATCTGTCTTGAACAAAGCGTCCCCGTGGAAGTGTATGAAATTACGGCCGACCCGATACCGGTCGAGCCTTTGCAGACGAAAAAATGACGGAAGATGCCAATATTCTTATTATCGGAGCAGGTGTTGTGGTTTTGAAACCAAACGAGCAAGCGGAGAAGGGGCGGCCATGGAAAAAATAAAACCGTTTTTTATTCAGGGATATTTTTTTCAAACAGAAAAAACGATCTTTTATCGATAATTTATTTGAGAGGATAGGATGAAGCCAGTTGAATTTTATAATAAAAGAAATACATGTGAAAACAAAAAAAGTAAAGAATTAACCATCGGAGGGAAGAAGATTCTGAAGATTTTATCCGTAAATAAGATTGGGAAATTTTTAGATATTGGTTGCGGGGATATTTTTTTATCAAAGAATATAGTGTTACGTAAAATTTAA
This sequence comes from Candidatus Omnitrophota bacterium, assembly GCA_041653035.1. Taxonomy (GTDB): domain Bacteria; phylum Omnitrophota; class Gorgyraeia; order Gygaellales; family Profunditerraquicolaceae; genus JAQTZX01. The sequence continues at coordinate 3,337 of JBAZGE010000041.1, read as the reverse complement.
AAGTGCACTCTTTAACGATTAAAAGTGCACTGGTATTCAGACTCTAAAAGTAGCTTCGTTTTCTAAGAGAGTGGTTTTTATTTGCTGAACATCCAGAAGCTTGCCCTGATGCCAGAACCTGACTTCGGATAAGCCTGTTGATTTATTCGGGTGAATGCGCAGGTTTATATTTTCACGAATGGGCGCATTGTTGAACTTGATCTGGAGATTATTAACCGATACTGAGCGATAATTGTCAACGACGCGATCCATTCTGAAGCAGAAGATGTCTTTAATGGATTGGTATGGTGGTGGAACGATAAACTGACGGAACAGGTTTTTATTTTCTTTCTCTGCTCTTTGAAAACGCAAGAACGGGATTTCTTCGGTCGTTGAGTGGATCCATTTGTGATTGTATTGATAGACTTCGCGGAAGAGAACCTGGTTTGCCTGCGGTAGAGTATTGATGTGATCGCGGGCGCAAATGCGAACGATGTGGTCCTGTAACCAGCCGTAGGGCCGTTCGACTTTTCCTTTGGCCTGAGGTGACAGGGCATAGATTAGGTCAACCTTGCAGTCGTCGAGAACCTGTTTCCACTGGGGAGCGATTTCGTCGGTCAATTTGTGATGTCTGTAATGGAGCTCATCCCTGCCACGGACGAAACGAAAGATAGAGTGGCTATCGACGTAAAAGGACATCGGCAGGCCGAATTTTAGGAATATGCTTTGAAGAGCGAGGATATGGGCCCAGGCGGATTCCGCGGCAACCAGCATGGCGTAAAGAATGAACCGGCTGAAGTCGTCGATGGACGTTATCAGAACCCATTTTTCTTTGGCCCAGGGCGACCAGAGGTGGATGGACGCGTCGTGCTGAATGAGCTCGCCGATATGGTTAGTAATGACATAACGGTCATGGGCTTTCTTGATTTTAGATTTTTTGATGTAGAACCCGTGCTTTTTGGCTCGGGAGATTATGGTCGGAACTGAGACAATCTGTTTGTGCTCTTTGAGTAGTTCTTTCTGTATAAAACTATAATTGTAGGTCCAGACCGGAATATCTTTGTTGGTGATTAGCTTTTTAGTTTCTTTGAGTTCGGTGAGAATGTTTTTTTCGATTGCGGTATCGATAGTTCTGGTTTTCTCTGTTCTTATGTATTCAATCGAAAATTCATCAGGATTCCTGCGGTATTCTTTAAGAAGTTTAAAAAATTGCCGTCTTCCGATGCGTAGAATACCCTGGACATGTTCTCGTTTAATTTCGTTAGCTATGTAACGTCTCATCAGATCTTTTACCTGATTGGTTTGGAATCGTTTGTGTAGCTGTTCCATAATGCCATACCTCCGTTTTTATTGAAAGTATGGCATATTTTTAAGGAGTGCACTTTTAATTTTTAAATACCCTCAAAAACAGTGCACTTTTAGTTTTTAAATGACATTATCAAAGAATATAGTTGAGAATTGTGATCTTGAAGAGTATCATGGTATTGATATTTCCGATTCTGGTGTTTTTGAGGCAAAAAAAATCGGAATAAACGCAGTGAAAATTAATGTTGATGAATCTGTTCTGCCGTACGACGATAGCTATTTTGATTTTATATTCGCCGGAGAATTAATTGAGCATCTGTTTAATCCTGATCTTTTTCTTTCTGAATCGTACAGGGTTCTTAAAAGTAGGGGGTATCTTTTGCTTACTACCCCTAATTTAGCTTCCTGGCATAACCGGATAGCGCTTTTTTTAGGTTATCAACCGCATTATTCAGAAGTAAGCTTGAAATATAATGTTGGCAAAATGTTCCCTACAGATAAGGGCGATGTGAGCGGACATATTAGACTATTTACTTATCGAGCTATAAAAGAACTTTTGAATTTGTATAATTTTAAGATAATAAAAATTATGGGACAGGGAACTGATTTATTTATTGAAAGATTTTTTTCGTGCCATTGCCCAAGTTTTTCAAGCGGGTTGATAATTCTTTGTTATAAATAATTCTAAGTTAGCGGGAGTTCCCCGTCTGTCAAGACGGGGAACTCCCGCTAACTTAGATTCTCCCTCTTAATTACGTCTATCGCTATTGAAAGTGAAAGGCAGGAAATTATACATCTGAAGTCAGGGGTTACAAGGTAAAAAATCAAAGGATAGGCGAGGAAGGCATGCCATGGGAGAAAATTAGAACCATCCCCTTCATTTTATTATGAAGTTGTAAGAAAGGAGGGTTTACAGCATGAGCGGAAAAAGACAAAATTTTCTTTTAGAAAAAACGATCGATATTTTCCGCGGTGTCCGTCCCGGGAAGGTCTTAGATATAGGCTGCGGAGACGGCGATTATTCCCGGCGGCTGAAAGATATGGGTTTTGACATTATCGCGGGGGATATGGACGAGAAAAGATTCAGATATCACGGTGAGATACCGTTTAAATATTGCGATATTACGAAATCACTGCCTTTCCCCGATAATTATTTTGATCATGTCTTACTTATGGAGGTAGTAGAACATCTGCGCAATCCTTATACCGTGTTGGCTGAATTAGCCCGGATTATTAAACCTCGGGGATTCCTTGTTTTGTCAACGCCCAATATTTTAAGCCTTAAATCGCGTTTCCGGTATTTGTTTGAAGGTTCATATGATTATTTTCGAGAGCCTCCCTTGGATCAGGTAAAGAATTCCAGAGAAGTTATTTTTAATCTGCATCTTGTCCCGTACCGTTATCATGAGTTGGAATATCTGTTGAATGAGAGCAGATTGAGAGTCGAGGGTGTTTACACCAGTCAATATGAAGGCTATGGATTCTGTTTTTTATTGCCGCTTATTTATCTACAGTCCTGGCAGAAAGAAAGGCGCGCGAAAAAAAAACACAGTATTGATTATAAACGCATTAATACTATTGTTCTTTCCCGGCAGTTATTATTTGGGAGGCACATGATCATAAAGGCGGAAAAACAGTAATGCATGAGAGTAATTGAAATTAATCAGTGGAAAAAATATTAAGGAGGATAAATATTACAAAAAAAGAAGGTGATAAAAATGAAGAAGAAAATACCTGTATTTAAGTCGGAGAAAGAAGAGGCGTTAAATAGTCCGTTTGATTATCCAGACGAGATTAAATCGGCTTTACTGCGTGGCGTCTCGATGTTGGCAAAGTGGTTCCCAGGTTAGAACCGGTTCTTTGTTAAGGTAGGTTTTGTCCATTCTTTTAATCCCACTTTCCCACTTGACAAATTTCCCACAAATGTTATACTTTAATTGAAAGAAGACATCCTATAACGAGTCAAGATAAAAATAAGTTGTCAAAGAGCAGATATTGATCTTTCTCAAACAGGCATAAAGACCCGAGCGGGATTGTAGGATTCGCCGGATTT
>JBAZGE010000040.1:0-15597 GCA_041653035.1 Candidatus Omnitrophota bacterium | reverse complement strand
GAGGTGGATGGTGTCGCGCAGAAGGAACTGGCGGTACGGCTCATTGATGATCGCGTAGAGCATTCAGTGGAAGTGAAGATCGGATGATCGCGGGATGGCATAAAGAAATTTGCTGCGTCTGTATGAGGCGCACATAAAAGGTTTGAATAGGGAGAAGAAGCTTTGTTTATGGAAAGATAAGGCAATTTCGCTCGACCCTATGGGTGTATTCGACGAATATTCAACCAATTCGTCCGAGAGAGTACTTGAATTTGCCGATTGGATGAAGCTTAATAGAGAACCCTATAAAATTTTTGTATGAAATTACGAGACTAAGAAAACTCTGCCGATTATACCCGAGTTCAATTGACCCCATTTTTGAATCTCTATATAATTATACATTAAGTAAATTGTTTTCCGGCATTGTACCGGATAGATAGGAAATAAAAGGGAGGTGATTGGGATGCCGAATAAAGACGGAACAGGCCCAAGGAGCGGTTCAAGAGGAGCGGGGGACGGAAGAGGACAAGGCAGGGGAAGATCTTCCGGAAAAGGGATAGGAAAAAAGAAGGGCGGAAGAAAAGGAAGCTGTCGATAAGGTTGCCTGATTTTTCAAGTTTTTGTCTGATAAAATCACGGATTAAACGGCGCCGGCTCGCCTGTCGGCGTTCGCCTCACGGCGAAGCCGTGGGAAGCCGATGGCCGGCTGATCATCAAGTTCTTAAATTCCGCGGGCCATTAGATCATTTTACGATTAAGGAAAAATTTGAAAAACGCGGCATAGAGTTAGCATATACTACGCAGACGCTGCATTTGCAGAAGGCAATATAATGAAGACAATTATTTCTTTGGCAATGAATCCGTCTATTGATAAGAGCGCAAGCGTTGAACGGGTGATCGTTGAGCGCAAATTATATTGTACAATGCCCGTATCCGAACCCGGCGGCGGGGGCGCTAATGTCTCAAGAGCGATAAAAAAACTGGGAGGAGAATCAAAACTTATTTATCCGTCAGGAGGCATATTAGGGCAATTGTTTAATGAGTCGCTGGAAAAAGAAAAGATAGGCCATCAGCCGATTTCGATCGCGGGCATGACACGTGAAAGCCTGGTTATTTCTGAGGAGTCTACCGGCCTTCAGTATCGCTTCGGGATGCCCGGGCCTGTTTTGCGTGATGAAGAATGGCGGCAATGCCTTGATGAATTGGTAAGTGCCGAGCCAAGGCCGGATTATATCGTTGCTAGCGGCAGCCTTCCTTCCGGTGTGCCATTGGACTTCTACGCGCGCGTAGCGCGGATAGGAAAAGAAAAAGGCACTAAAGTTATTGTTGACGCTCCAAGTGAAAATCTCAAGCCGGCTTTACAGGAAGGCGTGTACCTGATCAAACCGAATATCCGCGAGTTTAAAGAGCTTTTTAATGAGGAGATAAAAGAAGAGCCTCAGATAAAGGAGAAGGCCAGGGGAATTCGTAAATCCGGCCAGAGCGAAATAGTAGTTGTCTCTCTTGGCGCGGCCGGGATTATCGCGGCCTTTGATGAAAAGGTGGAACATATTGTGCCGCCGACAGTGCCCGTTATAAGTAAAGTGGGCGCCGGTGATAGCATGGTCGCGGGCATTGTTTTAAGTTTGGCAAAAGGCATGCCTGTACCTAATGCGATACGGTTTGGCGTGGCCGCGGGGACAGCGGCGGTGATGACGCCCGGGACAGAGCTGTGCCGCAGAGAAGACGTGGAGCGGCTGTATAAAGAAATGGATTCCGTTTGAAATGCCGGATATATTTATCCGGGACAACGAAATGAATATGACCTTGATCGCCCTAAACCTGAGCAAATATATAAACGGCGTAGCCAAGAAGCACGGCGAAGTGGCGCGAGAGATGTTCCCCTGTTATTCCATAGATCCTATTACCAACGGGGTTCATTTATCGACAGGGGCAGCCCCCGCGTTCAAAAAGCTCTATGATAAACATATCCCCGGCTGGCAATCAGATTATTTTTCACTGCGTTACGCCATGGGTATCCTATCATTTATGCCGGAAAGGCGCATCCCAGTGATGGCGGCGGAAAAGAGCTGATAAAAAATATATTCTCAAAGATGAAAGAGTTGAGCCCGGAAATCAAGGCCGCATATTTAGAGGATTACGACATGACACAGGGAAGATTAATTACCGGCGGCGTTGACCTTTGGTTGAATAATCCCCTCCCGCCTCAGGAGGCCTCGGGCACAAGCGGAATGAAGGCCTGCTTTAACGGCGTGCCGAATTTGAGCGTCCTTGACGGTTGGTGGATAGAAGGATAAGATAAATGGCTTGAAGTAATGCGCCACGCGATAGCTCTAAACGCCTCATTTTTTAACACTCAAAGAATGGTTCAGAAGTATGCGTTAAATGCTTATTTATAAGTAAGTCGAGTGATATGAAGAGGTCCTATGGTTAAAACTAAAATAATCTGCACTCTCGGCCCGGCATCATCAAGCGAGACTATGATCAGAAAAATGATGCGCGCCGGTATGGATGTCGCCCGCTTGAACTTCTCTCACGGTAAGCCGCCGGAACTGGTTCACAGAATAGGACTCATCCGGCTTTTAAACGGGAAATCCCGCAGGCGCATGAAGATTCTCGGGGATCTCCAGGGCCATCGTATTAGAGTGGGCGGCCTTAACGCTCCGGTTTTACTTAAAAAAAGCCGGGTAGTATGGCTTATTCAGCAAAGCATAATAGGATCGCATGAAATAATACCTTTTGATTATCAGGGTTCGTTGAGCAGTATTAAGAATGGTTATCAAATATTTATTGATGATGGAAATATCGCTCTGGAAGTAATTGGCAGAACTAAAAACAGACTTAAGGCTAAGGTGATAGTCGGCGGCCTGCTTAAAGAATATAAGGGTGTAAATATCCCGCAGGCAAGGCTTGAATTCGGCTGCATAAGCCAAAAAGATGTGCAGGATATAGCTTTTTGTGAAAAACACGCGGTGGAATATATCGCTCAATCATTTGTGCGTACCAAGAATGACATTTCGGATGTCAAAAAATTGCTCAAGACGGATTCAAGATGCAGGATTATCGCTAAAATAGAAAATAGAGAAGGCATAAAGAACATTGATGAAATAATCAAGGTTTCTGACGGTATCATGATAGCGCGCGGGGATATGGGTGTCTCTCTGCCTATTTACGAAATCCCTGTCGTTCAAAAGATGATCATAAAAAAATGCAACCGCGCGGGTAAATTCGTTATTACCGCGACACAGATGCTTGAGAGCATGACTGAGAATATCAGGCCTACCCGCGCGGAAGTCACAGACGTGGCAAACGCCATAATAGACGGCACTGATTTTGTCATGCTTTCGGCGGAATCAGCCGTTGGCAAATACCCGGTTGAAACGATTGCCATGATGAATAATATAATAAAATTTACGGAAAAAAGCGCATGCGGGTTGATCAATAGATGAGCAACTAAAATGAATATTAAACAAACTGATTTAAAAAATAGTCTTTGGCATTCTCTGTCTATTCAAAACGTTTTAGCTGAGCTTAAAACCGATCCGGAGGCGGGATTATCTTCAAGCGCCGTGGAAGAACGGCGGTTGGAGTTCGGGGCGAACAAGCTTACGCCCAAAAGAGGGACGCCGGTATGGGTAAGGTTTTTGCTTCAGTTCCATCAGCCGCTGATTTATATTCTGCTTGCCGCGACAGGGGTTACTCTTTTGCTCAAAGAGTGGATTGACGCTTTCGTCATATTCGGTGTCGTGATCGTCAATGCGGTTATTGGTTTCGCGCAAGAATCCAAAGCGCTTAAAGCGCTTGATGCGCTTTCGAAGTCAATGACGGCGCATGCAATGGTTATTCGAAATGGTAATAAAGAAGAGGTATCATCCGTTGATCTTGTCCCGGGAGATATCGTTGTGGTGTCTTCGGGCGATAAGGTGCCGGCGGACATACGACTTATTGAGTCACGAGACCTTAAAGTGGACGAGTCCGCGCTGACCGGGGAGTCTGTGCCGGTGGAAAAAGGAATAGAAGAGCGTGACGTAAAGACAGCGCTTGCTGAAAGAAGCAATATGATCTTCGCGTCCGCTTTTATTACCTATGGCCGTGCTAAAGGGGCAGTTGCCGCCACGGGCGATTCCACGGAAGTAGGCAGGATATCCGAATTGATTTCTACAGCGGAAGATCTCAAGACCCCGCTTACGATAAAGATCGCTCATTTGAGCCACAAATTGCTTTACGCTATTCTCGCGCTTTCCGCGGTTACGTTTATAATAGGCGTGCTGCGCGGAAATTCGTCCGCGGATATGTTCATGGCGGCTGCAGCTCTTGCCGTAGGAGCGATCCCTGAAGGATTGCCGGCCGCGGTTACGATTACGCTTGCCATCGGTGTGTCAAGGATGGCCCAAAGGAATGCCATTATACGGAAACTGCCGGCGGTGGAAACTTTGGGGAGTACCGCTGTCATCTGCTCTGACAAGACCGGGACCTTGACCGAGAACCAGATGACCGTTCAGCAGATCTTCAGCGGCGGCAAAACATATCAGGTTTCCGGGACAGGGTATTCACGTGAAGGCGCAATAACAATTAAGGATGGAGAATCGGGATCCGTCCATAAATCCTTGAAAGAATGTTTGGCCGCGGGATTGTTGTGTAACGATAGCCGTGTCGCTGAAAAGGGCGGCAGGTTTGTAGTGGAAGGAGATCCGACGGAAGGCGCGCTTATTGTCTCCGCTCACAAGGCGCGCTCTATTATCAGCGAAGATATTCCTAAATTCCGGCGTGTTGATTCGATACCGTTTGAGCCGGAGCATCAATACATGGCTACGCTGCACGAAGGCCCTGAGGAAGGAAGATTTGTCTATCTCAAAGGTTCGATAGAAAAAATTCTTTCCCGGTGCGTGAGTCAGCTTGGGGATGATGGCGCAGTACAGGGAATAGACCGTGAGACGGTTGAGAAAAGCGCGGAGGATATGGCTTCGCACGGTCTCAGGGTATTAGCGTTCGCGCGAATGGATATGAAAAACGGCACAGATAACATAGGCCGCGGCAGCATAACAGAATCGTTCACTTTCCTGGGTCTGCAGGGAATGATCGATCCTCCCCGTAAAGAGGCAATTGAAGCTGTGAAAAACTGTTATCAAGCAGGAATTCAAGTGAAGATGATCACCGGCGATCATCTTCTTACCGCAATAGCCATAGCCAAGAAATTGGGGTTTAAAAGCCGGGTATCAGATGGGGATACAAAAGAAGAGCCGCTTGCTTTATCTGGCGAAGAGCTGGAAAAACTGAATGATGATGAATTAATGAACGCGGCGGACAACGCATCTGTTTTTGCCCGCGTTACGCCCGAGCAGAAACTTCGTCTGGTTAAAGCCTTGCAAGCAAAGGGATACATTACCGCCATGACCGGAGACGGTGTGAATGACGCGCCGGCGTTAAAACAGGCTAATATCGGTGTTGCTATGGGGCGTTCAGGTACTGAGGTGGCGAAAGAGGCGGCGGATATGGTTTTAACGGATGATAATTTCGCTTCTATTGAGGCGGCAGTTGAAGAAGGGCGCTGTGTTTTCGATAATTTGAGGAAATTTATAATTTGGACTATACCGACCAATTTAGGAGAAGCGCTGGCGATACTGGTGGCGGTGTTTATCGGGGTAGCGTTGCCGATTGTGCCGGTGCAGATATTATGGATCAATATGACAACGGCTCTCTGCCTGGGGTTAATGCTGGCATTTGAACCAAAGGAGCCGGACATTATGCAAAGGCTTCCCTTGGATCCAAAGACGCCTCTACTGACCGGCGTTCTTATAGTAAGGACACTGTTTGTGGGACTGTTATTGGTGGCAGCAATTTTTGGGATTTTTATGTATGAAAAAAATAGCGGAGCGACATTGGAGCAGGCCAGGACAGTGGCGGTCAATGTGCTTGTTTTCGGGGAACTTTTTTATCTTTTTAGCTGCCGGTCTTTAACCCGGTCGATGTCCGCTCTCGGGGTATTCTCTAATAAGTGGATAGTATTCGGCGTATCGGTCATGATCATTCTGCAAATAGCTTTTACGTATCTTCCGGTTATGAACAGGTTTTTTCATTCCGCGCCGATAAACAGTTATTCCTGGATATGGATATTAGCTGCCGGGCTTCTGGTGTATATCAGTGTGAGCATCGAGAAAAGAATACGGTTTGCGCTTAAGAAGTAATGCGCCGATTCATTAATAGAAGTGGAGGTTACGTATATATAAAAAAGATAAAGTTGGCTTTAATTCTGGCGTTAAGCCTTTCTTTAATGCTCGTTGTAGTACAGAATACTACCTCGGTTTTCGACGATGTGGCGCCGGGGATAACGGCTTGAAATTGCTAAACCTCTGTTATTCAAGGATATGTTCGAGCCGCAGCTTTGATATAGGGCGGCACTGAAGATCAGCATCGCCAGGCAGCGGATGCTTTTCGTTTATGGAAACGCGGGAAATATTAACACGTAGATAAAATCATAATGTGCTCAAATTTCGCGAGGAATTACTCCTCTCATATCAAAATTCTCTTGATAATCATTCTATCCAGCCTTATTCAATGGCAGTGTTAAATGCGTTTGATAGTTACTTTTTTTATTTAATAAATAAAAACTGCAGTAATAAGTTCTTTGATATTCTTATGCCTTTGTTAAGCCAGCTTGGGACGTGGGAAATCTTATTTGTGTTTGTTTTTATTTTCGTTATTTTTAAAAAAAAAGAGGCAAGAAGATTGGGGGTTCTTTTGCTGGCAGGCCTGTTTGTTTCATGTTTAAGCGTTTCTATCCTAAAAATATGGATAGCCCGGCCACGACCGTTCCTCGTTTTGCCAAATGTTAATTTATTGGTGCAGGCAAAAGGTTTTTCTTTCCCCTCAGGGCACGCTGTCAACACATTCGTGGTGGCAACGTTACTTTTTATTTTCTCTAAAAAGTTTTATTATATATACATAGTGGCATGTAGTGTTGCATTATCGCGGATTTATTTAGGTGTACATTTCCCTTCGGATGTTATGGCGGGCGCTTTGATCGGGGTTGCCTTGGGGTATCTTATTATGCGAATCGCTGAATTATTCTTATCCTGCAGCCAAGGTAAAAAAGCAGTCTAATCGGCAAAAGCCGGTTTTTTGTATATCTTTGCCGAAGCCAAATGCGCGCAGAATTTTTATTAGCAGAAGTTTTTGATAAGGAATGTCAGCCCGGAACCTGTTATTACCAGTAGGGGGTTGTCCAATGTGTGCGGCGAAACCGCTTCGGTTAATGTCATAGCGATCGGGATGGTCGCCAATGCTAGTAAGAACTGGGTATTATTGAACGAGTGCTTGAATATGAATATAACAATAATACCGGTAATAAATATCGTGAGGCTTCCCTCCAGAGAGCGAACGTATTTTCTTATAGGAAATATAGAATAGGTTGTATATTTATGTCTGCCGAATCGTATGCCTATTGGCTCGGCCAGGCCATCCCCAAAAACAGTTATAAAAATTGTTATGTTTAACAGGTTAAGGATATGATGCTGGTTAAAGGCGGCAATTATTGGAACCAGCACAACATAGCCTATAATACCTTGAGAAGCAAACCATAGTAACGTATAAGGACGATCTTCAGGCCTGTCGAATGAACTGAATGCAGTTGCGATTATCGGGGATTTACTGCGGACAGGTTTAATAAAAATAATAAAAGTAACTAACATAAACAAAGCCTGATTGATGATCATAAACGAGGTATGGGGATTATTACTCGTTAAAAAATAATCAACGTATGCCGGAATAAAGAAGAGAAAGAATTGATCTATCTTTCTTGTGTAGTTAACTTTGACATTTTTGTATTTTACCAGAAGCCCGGACAAGTACGCGGTTAGAAACGTAAGGAGTAATTTAAGAGATGTAGCTATGATAATTTGCGGCACGTTCAGCCCCTTTCCAAAAAACTATTCTTTTGCCTTTTAACCCGGCATATCTCTCTCTGCAGTCTAACACTTTCATTATAGCATTCTTCACTCATTATTTCCTTCAAAATATAGTCCTATAAAATAATCCGTTCTCCTTTTTGCATCCCAGATCTGCCTCTTAGCATCCTGTTTCATTCATACCGCTCATTATACCCAGGTATAATTGATTCCATTTTTGAATACGTCTATAATGCCATTATGAAGGGAGAAACTTTTTTAGCGCTGTGACGGATAACCGTCCGGTAAACAAATCCCTGGTTTTCACGAGGAGGGTAGATATGTTAAAACAGATCGCACGATTGAGGGTGGGTTTGGTTATTCTTTTGGGGATCCTGTTGTTTTGTTCAGACGCCTTCGCGATGGCAGTTCGCAGGAGAGACAACAGCAGAGACGAGAGGGGAGACAACAGGAGGAATGACAAAAGAGACAACAGGAAGGACAGCAGAGAAGGAAGACATTACTACCGCAATGACAGGTGGTATAGACGTGATTCAAGGGGGAATGAAATCCCTGTTCTCGCTCTTTCTATCGGAGCGTTCATTGATGCCTTGCCGTCAAGGCATACAACCCTTGTCATTCAAGGCGCCCCATACTACCATGATGACAGGTATTACTTCAGGCAGCATCCTAATGGCGGCTATGTGGTAGTTGCGCCGCCTGTGATAGTTCAACCTCAGCCTCACCGCAGCTCTGATAATCGGGGAGAAAGAGACAGTAATTGGCACAACGAAGAAAACCGGGGCGAAAACCGTTGAGGTGGAAGGTGTAATTTTGCCGTCTAATTTAAGCAAGGTAAAACCGAAGTAAAATCGATTAACTAAAATTAGGATAGGATACGTGCGATGAAAGCGCCGGGCTTTGAAGCAGCTATTCCTGCGGTAGTGAGCGGTATCCTTACTACTGTTGACCATCAAAAAATATCATTCCAGCATTTTAAGAATGGCTGCTCGGCCGTTATCATTATTGCACATGGGTATTATAGCAGTAAAAAGGCGGTGATTTTGCAGCAGTTGGCCCAGGCGTTTGGGGGAGCATACGATATTTTTATGTTTGATTTTCGCGGGCATGGCAAGAGCAGCGGTGTATTTACCTGGACGAGCCGGGAAGGAAATGATTTGCGGGCGGTATTGGATTTTATTGCTCCGCACTACTCCAGGAAAGGGTTAATTGCTTTTTCTATGGGGGCAAGTATCAGCATTAATGTCCTTGCCAATGATAAGCGGGTGGATAGTTTTATCTGCGTCAGCGCTCCTTCGGATATTTCGAGAATTGATTACAGGTTCTGGTCCCTTGACTGGAAAGGGGACGCGGTATACACTTTTTTGAATCCCCGGGGAAGGATAGGCACCGGAGTGCGCCCGGGGCCATTCTGGCTTGCCAAGGAGAGGCCTATTGATAATATCGGCAAAATTACCATTCCAATTATGTTTATACACGGCAGCCGGGATTGGGTAATTAAACCGTGGCATTCCGAGGCCCTCTACCAGAAAACAAACGGAATGAAGAAAATAATTTTTATCAAAAACGGGCCGCACGCAGAGTACTTAATGCGTGATTCCCCCGAGCACTTCTTCACGGAAGTAAAGAATTGGTTTCTTGATACGCTATGAAGAAGGAAGATTTAGTTATCCATAAGCTGTTTGCTCAAACTTCTTCTCGATTTTCAGAGAGGGTCTGCCTTCAAATAAAAAAAGGCTCTACCTGGGAGAGATGGACATATGGGGAAATAGAAGATCTCTCTCTTAAGATAGGCGCATTTCTTATTGGAGAGGGTTTTAAAAAAGGCGGCTTCGCGGCTCTCTGTATGGAGAATCGGCCGGAATGGGCAATAATCTATTTAGGCATAATGGCCGCGGGCCTGGCCTGTGTTCCTCTCGATCCGCAGTTGACCGAACAAGAAATAGAAAATCTCCTTAATGACTGCTCCGCAAGAATAATATTTGTCTCCCACGCCGTTTTTCAGACCAAAAATATTAATAAAATAAAAGCCAAACTGAACAAGATCGTTATACTGGACCTGGATATCGATAAAGAGAACCTCAGGGGCCTGGAGCAGGTCAAAGCTGCCGTGCGTGAAGGGGCCGCATGGCCCGAGGTGTTTTCCGAAGATATCGCCTCGCTTATCTATACATCAGGCACCACCGGAAAACCAAAAGGGGTAATGCTCACGCATAAAAATTTTTGCTCTAATTTTAAAAGTATCGACAAGATGAAACTTTTCTCGGATAAGGATACGTTCATATCGATATTACCCCTGCATCATTCCTATCCTTTTATGATTACGCTGATCACGCCTCTTTTTTGCCGCGCACGGGTCACGTATACTGCAAGCCTGAGGAGCGATGAATTGCTGAGTTTGATGAGAGAAACAGGGGTAACGGTATTGGTAGGTGTCCCGCAGTTTTTCTCTCTCTTTTTTACGAATATAGTAGAGAAGTTGAAGAAGATACCGTTTTTGCTCCGGATGCCTCTTTTTGGGCTGATAGAGATATTGTGGCAGATAAGAAGGTTGAGCGGAATAAATCTAAGCAAACCGGCCCTGCCGAAGATACACCGGCCATTCGGCCAAGCGTTAAGATTTTTTGCGTGTGGCGGCGCTAAGTTGAATGAAGAAGCGGCGGGGTTTCTCATGAAAATCGGGTTTACAATACTCGAAGGATACGGGCTTACCGAAACATCTCCGGTGGTAACCTTTAATCCATTAAAGAAACAGAAGATTGGTTCTGTCGGCGGAGTGATCCCGGATGTAGAATTGAAAATCGATAATCCCGACGCTATCGGCATGGGTGAGGTAGTGATCAAAGGCCCTAATGTCATGAAAGGCTATTACAACAGAGCGGACGAGACCTTGAGTGTTTTGAAGGACGGCTGGTTTTACTCCGGCGACCTGGGGTATATAGATAAGGACGGCTATCTTTATATCACCGGGAGGAAGAAGGAGATAATTGTTTTAAGCTCCGGCAAAAATATCTATCCCGAAGAGATCGAATCCCATTATACGAAGAGCCCGTACATTAAAGAAATATGCGTTCTTGGTGCCGGCCAAGCGGAGGAGGAGAGGCTGTCCGCCGTGGTAGTGCCCGATACTGACTATTGCCGCAAACTTGGGGAGGTCGATCTTAATAGTATTATCAGGTGGGAATTGGAAAATTTATCCGAAGGGCTTGCTCCCTATAAACGCATCAAAGGCTATATTATTGCAAGGGAAGACATCCCGCGCACGCGGTTGGGCAAGATAAAAAGGTATGAAGTCAGGCACAAATATATGGATGAGCTTACGGGTATAAAGTTAAAAGGCGCGACGGGGGAGATCGTCGCTACAGATGATGATCTCAGGCTGCTCTCTTCAGGTGTCGGCAGGAATATAATCGAAGCCCTGAAAAAAAGCGCACAGTTGGAAAGACAGATAACCCCGGGCGATCATCTCGAATTGGATCTCGGTATCGATTCGTTGGGCCGCGTAGAATTAATCATAGCCTTAGAGCAGGCGCTTAACGTTCGCATACCGAGTGAGTTAATGACTAAGGTCTTTACGGTGAAAGAGCTTATTCTCGAGATAGGGAAACTGGTCCCCTGCGAAGGGGTTCAACAAAGAGAGCCTATTCCGCGGCTCAAGAGCCAAACTTTATGGAATGAGATTTTAAACGAAAAGCCCGCCCAAGATATAATACGAAAGGTAAATCTATCGCCAAACCGGATGACAATTTTAGTGATGCTGCTATCCTCTGAAATTTTACGTCTTGTATTGAGGGTAATCTGGCGGCTTAAGGTTTTCGGGACAGAAAATATCCCGAGAACGGGAAAGTGTATCTTGTGCGTTAACCACGGCAGTTACCTGGATGCGTTTATTGTTGAGGCTTCTATGCCTGCGAGTTTACGAAAAGGCCTTTTTTTCGTCGGTTTTAGAGCTTATTTCGAACAGCCATTCATTAGAAATATCATAAAATATATCAGGGTTATTCCCATTGATCCGGGTATGCACTTCGTGGAAGCTATGCAGGCATCTGCGTATGTTCTTAAGAATGACAAGATAGTCTGTATCTTCCCGGAGGCTCAAAGAACTATCGACGGAAATGTTAAAGAATTCAAAAAAGGGGTCGGAAT
The DNA here is from genome assembly GCA_041653035.1 of Candidatus Omnitrophota bacterium. Lineage (GTDB taxonomy): Bacteria > Omnitrophota > Gorgyraeia > Gygaellales > Profunditerraquicolaceae > JAQTZX01. Next base: position 3,568 of record JBAZGE010000040.1, on the reverse strand, counting down.
ATTGGCAAAAGAGCTGAGTATCCCGCTGGTTCCTGTATTAATAACAGGTTCATACGAATCCTGGCCGAGGACAAAGCCGCTTCCCTGGCCTCATCCTGTCACAATAACTTTTGGAAGGACTTTTGATTTTGACGAACTTAAAAGAGAGGGGTTAAAATCGGGGGCCAAAAATGAATATGAGGCAATAGCCTTTGGCATACGCGAAGAAGTTATAAAACTCAAGTAGAGTTTATTGGGGAGGCGTTTGTTTGATCAGCAATTGGATCGTATTGCGCAACTCTTCGGCTATCTGGTGGGCGATGGCAGCGGGGTCTTTCTGATATTGCTCAACATAACGGCTGAGGTCAAGGGGAGGGCCGATGCGCACGAAGGCATTCCGGTTACCGAGGGGCTGGGGCGTTTTGAGCTTGAAGACTTCACGCTCAAGTTTCATAACTGTTTCGGCTAACCGTTCTTCGGAAGGAGTGAGGTCGATGTATTGCGGCTGCCATCCTCCCATTTGGATGATTCTCTTGAGGTCTTTGATGTCCTTTTGAAGCCGTATTCGGCTCTCGGAGCTGAAAGGTCCTTTCCGGCTCATCTGTTCCCGGAGGAAGAAAATTGTTTTCTGCGCGCGTTCAACGAGCGGCGGCTTGGAATTGATTTGAAGCTTTGGATATTTCGTCTCGATCCTCGAAAGGATTGCAGTTTGGGCTTCCCGTATTTGTTCATTGAGCCGTGCCAGTTGTTCGGAAATCTTTCGGGTACGGCTGATGAGCTTTTCGCGCTTTAAAATTTTTGCCATAATGCGGATTATTTTTTCCTGAAAGGTGAGAAAGCGTGCACGTATCAAGAGGTGTTTTTCAATCGCGCGGATTTTCTTGTCCAAAATCAATCCGATCGGCTTGCGGTAATAATATTTGATGGCGACCGGCAAGAGGTATGCCGTCCAGGAAGAATTTTCAGTTATAGCCTGTAAACCTATATGGACTGCCCCCGTTTTAAAAGGTTGCACCAGATCGTTGAGATAAGAGATCTCTCCTTCAGGAAATATGACGAGAGCACCATGCCCTTTTTTGACAACGTCAACCGCATAGCGTTTCGCCGCTTGGTCACCGCCGCCTCTTTCAACCGAAAAATCTCCTAAACGCTGCAACAACCAGCCATAGAGGCCGTGCCATTCCTCAAATGCTTCAGAATTGATCATAGAGGTGAATCGAATATGAGAACGGCGGGAAAGCTCGATACAGACTCTGGGGTCCATTTCGTCGGAATGGTTCGCCGCCAATATCAAACCGGAATCTTTCGGGATTGTTTTGAGGATTTCGAGATCGCGCGGGTCAAGGTACAGGCGATTATGCCAGGCAAGGTCCAGTGCATTCCAAAATTGGACTGTCCATATGATCCACCGGCAGTGTTTCGCAGGGTGAAAGCCGGAAGTGGTTATTACGGGTTTCGGAATCATATCGTGCTGAGCGATAATCGTACCGGTCGATGTATTTCTTTGCCCCGTTAGAGAACCGGGGTTCTCTAACGGGGGTTTATATTTTCCCGAGTACTAATGCCGAATTTTTTCCTCCAAAACCAAAAGAGTTCTTTAGGATTATCTTTGGATGAGCGGTGATGGCTTTATTGGGAACGTAGTTTAAGTCGCATTCAGGGTCAGGGGCTTCTTGGTTGATTGTCGGATGAATAATACCTTTTTCCAGCGCAAGGAGAGCAGCGCAGATTTCTAATGCTCCTGCAGCAGCAATGGTGTGCCCAATTATCGATTTTGTGGAAGACACCGGAATTTCTTTAGCTCTATCACCAAATACCCTTTTAATGACTATGGTTTCGATTTTATCGTTCAGCGGTGTTGAAGTGCCGTGGGCATTGATATAATCAATATCGTGCGGTTTGATCCCTGCATCCTGAATAGCCAAACGTAAAGCCCTTTCTGCCTGTTGTCCTTGCGGGTCAGGGCTGGTCATATGGTATGCATCGCAGGTAGAGCTTACGCCAAGTATTTCTCCGTACATATGCGACTTTCTTTTTTGGGCATACTCTAATTCTTCTAAAATTAATACACCGGCGCCTTCGCTCAAAACAAAACCGTCTCGTAACCGGTCAAAAGGGCGTGAAGCCGTTTCTGGCGCATCAGTTTTTTTGGACAGGGCTCTTAAAACACAGAAGGAACTAAATATCGGGGCAAAAAGCGGCGCATCACTGCCGCCCACAATAACTGAATCTACGACATTTTTTTGAATCAAATCCCGGGCAATACTAAGCGCATCCGAGGAAGATGAACATGCGGTAGATAAAGAAAAGCTGGGCCCCTGCAAACCGAACTCAAGCGAAATACAGCTTGCCGCAGCATCCGGAAAAGAAGCAATGGCTGTAAAGGTATTGATTTTCATCGGGCCTTTCGTGCGGTAAGCATTTTCATATTCATTCAAGGTAAAACCTTTGCCGGCCATAGTAGTTGCAAGAATCACGCCGATTCTTTCCGGGTTGCAAGCAGCAAGGTCTAACTGGGAATCTGTAAAAGCAAGCTTGGTTGCCGCTATGGCCAGATGCGTGGTGCGATCCATCCTCCGGGCTTTTTTGTAATCAATAAATTGAGAAATATCCAAATCAACTTCTCCGGCAATTTTGGTGGGAAATGGGGTGGGATCAAAGCGGGTGATCCTTCTGATCCCGGATTTACCTTCAATCAATGCCTGCCAAAAATTTTCTTTTCCCACAGTATTGGGCGCTACTATTCCCAAACCGGTAATCACTACGCGGCGTTTTGACATATTTCGGCCCCTTTATTTTTAAAAAGTTAATAAATAAATTATATCATGTCCAGCCCCATCTTACAAAGAGTAAAGAAAACCTTGGTGGAGCCGCCTTAGTGGAGCCCCTCGGCCTAAAGACCAAGGCTCCCTCCCCGAAGCAAAAAACACATTCCGCAGATTCCTATCTCCAGTCGGGAGCCCGGGGATTTTGCGGAGGAGGGGGATTGTTACATATACGCCGTACAAAGCCACGCGGCGCGCAACGGCGCAGATGAGGCTTTTTAAGCAGACTGCCAATAAGGATTAAATCTTTGCCTAACAATGTGTTAGAGAGATATACCCTCAACTGCGGCGCAATCCCCCGGCAGCATAGCTTATTTTCTCTCTATTTAAATGTTCCGTCAATTATACCCAGGTATAATTGATTTTATTTTTTAATACTTCTATAATATTGTCATAAAGGCAAAGAAACTTTTTAGCGGGGTAGTATTCGCACCAATGACACAAAGGATGGCAATAGCAATATGAGAAAAGAGACGGTATATCATTTACTTATAATAACAGCCTTTTTTTTAGTATCATCAGGGTGCGCAATTGTGCGGCATGCTGTACCGGAAAATCTTGTCGGGACGGCCGTCGTTGCCGGCATGCCGGATATACGGTACTATGAAGGTAAGCCTGATTCTTGCTTAATGATGCGGCAGAGCCTGGCAGATTCCTTTAAAGATGAAGGTGAATCAGACTATCTCGTTGACGGTATAAAGACTTATCCCGCGCTCATTATTGGAGGCGGTGTATCCAACAGCGCTTACGGTATAGGGCTGTTG
>JBAZGE010000039.1:0-16353 GCA_041653035.1 Candidatus Omnitrophota bacterium | reverse complement strand
AGCAAACGCAACCGCGCTCATAAGCAAAAATCCAACGATCAAAGCGAATCTTTTCAGCATGCCTTTTACTCCCCGACCACCGCCTCGGCCAAGCTCCTCATCGCATTACTATAATCCTGCCACCGGCCACCCAAAGGTTCTCAGATATACTTTTTTGTCATAACGTATTGCTCCGCAAAATATTGTGCCTATTTTCGCCCTCGATCGAGACACAAGGCCTGACTTGGTTATGCCTAACCCATTGTTTTTCCTTAGGTATATTTTTTAAAACAGCAAAGTCTCTGACCATAATAGGCATCTTTGCAGCATCATAGGTAACAACTGCCGGATGAAATATCGGCATGATTTTTATTTTTCCATACGCCGCGTCAGTAATAAAAATAGAGCCGTGAATCTTAGTAATTCCCTGCACTTTATTGGCTAAGCCAAATTTATTCATCACATAGCTGGCAGCAAAATTACCCAGGCAGCAAATCACTGCCGGTTTGATAAAAGCGATTTGGGCATCAAGATAAGGCGTACACGCAATAATCTCACTGTTCTGAGGGTTACGGTTTCCCGGCGGGCGGCACTTTAAAATATTTCCGATAAAAACCTCTTCGCGCTTAAGCAATGCAACAGTCAATAACTCATCCAGAACTTTTCCTGCTGCGCCGCAAAAAGGAATTCCTTGCTTGTCCTCATTGGCGCCGGGCGCCTCACCAATAAACATCACCTTAGCATCCAAGCTGCCGACGCCAAAAACCGCATTGGTGCGTGTAGCCGCTAATAAGCACTTCGTGCACCCAGAGATACTCTGATTAAGCTCCTGCATTTCTCGCAGTAACACCATGCTCAATAGTTTTAAAAACGGTGTTTATAAAAGGGTCATCGTTCTTTTTCTTAGTTTCGAATTAATCTAAGCGCGGTTTATTGTTGAGAATTATCTTGCCCGCTCATTTGGCCGGACATTCCGCCTGAGGGTGGAGGTTCCATTCTTTCGCTGCCATTACCCGGCTGACCAGGCTGCGGCGGTTTCCTGCTTTTCCATTTCGCGAGTTGTTCCGGGGTCAGATATTGAGCAAGCATTGTCTCTGTCTCTTTACGAATAGCCTCCATTTGGGTCCTGCCGGCCTCGCGATCTCCCTCCTGGCCTCTCAAAGCTTCCATCTGCTTAATCTCATTCTCCATTATAGGCGTTATCTGGCTCACCTGCTGATCGCTAAGATTCAAATCCGCCTTCATTCCGGCGATCATATCACTCGCAGAAGGAGCGCGCCTTTCACTACGTTGATCCGGCCCCTGAGACTGTGCATATATACACGCAGACATGACACTTAATACCAATACCGATATCACCAAACCGCTACATACTTTTTTAAAATCCATAAGCCCTCCTATCTTTATTTGCTAAAACCCGGTAAAATATCAACACTGGTGAGGGGCTCCGCTAAAACACGGTTAAAAATTACGCCGGATTTTACGGTTATTCGCCTCTCCCAGGTATTTAACACAATCATCCACCGTCTCGACAAAAATTACCAGTTCGTGGCAATGAGAAATTTTGCGCAAATTTCTGACATTTTCGCTGAAAACCGGTTCTTTCTTTAAAACGGCGGGGACTTTTTTCCAGAAATCTCCGACCGCGATCACCGGTTTCCACACAGATAAACCCTTATTCATATATTCAAGCACCGTGGATAATTCCAGCAGGGTACCTGTTCCTCCGGGGAAAACGATAAAAGCGTCCGATTTTTTAACCATGATATCGATCCTGTCGAGCAAATGTCGAGCCACAATCTCTTTATCGATGAATTTGTTCGCCGTTTTATAGAGGGGATTCTCCCATTTATAGTATGTCACGCCGATAGTCCTGCCGCCGGCTGATTTGGCCCCGCGGGAGACGTCTTCCATCGTCCCGCCAAAACCGCCCGACACGACAGTAAAACCCTTTTGCGCCAGCATCTGCCCAAGCCTAAAGACGTCTTCTTTTTGCCGTGCGCCAAGATCTTTATAACTTCCGAAAATACAAACTTTCTTCATTTTGTTTTTACTCATAGTCAAGCCTCTCAGTCAAAAACCTCCTTCAAAAAAATCCGTTATCTGCAAACACTGCAATAATTTTTTCAACAAAATCAACCATGCCGCCTGCCCTCTGAATGCTTGATAATCTTTAGGGCATCGTTGACTTTCTTTAGCTCTGCCAGCAAAGCTTTGCGCACGTTAAATCCGACTTACCACATCTTCCGGTCGCAATCTCCTTTTACACGATATTTTAACACAAAACTGAGAATGTCGGTAAAATACTTGGAAACTTCGGGTAATCGAAAAATTGATTTAATCTTTATGCGGTTAAATCTATAAGTTTCCCCGCACGGGCCACTTTGTGGCTTAACAAATCAAGCTCGAGGTCGGCCACTTTCAGCTTTGTTTCCAACGGCTTCCGTTTTCCACGCTCCGTTTACCGGTATCCCGCCTTCCCATTTTCAAAACGTTATGCCGGTTTTTAACCCTGACTTTCAGCCTTTGGATGCGCCGGGATGATTCCGCTATTCTTTTTATTGGTATCTCTCCGTTTTTCACCGCCTTGAAAATTATTTCGCTTGCTCGGTAGGGAGCCGCCTCATTGTACTCGCTTCCATTATTAGAAATAATCAATAAATCACACCCCGCATTAACAGCCCCGATTACAGCTTCCCTGAAACCATAATGCTCCGTGATCGCGCCCATCTGCATATCGTCCGATACGACAACACCTTCAAAACCCATCGTTTTCCTGAGTATCTCATTTATATAATGGCCTGAAAGGGTCGCCGGATACTCCGGGTCTATCTTCTTGTTCATAATATGGGCCGTCATTACCATGTCGACGATCCCGTTTTTAATAAGTTCTTTATACGGAACCAGCTCTTTGTCACGGTATGTTTCCGAGACATCCGCCAATCCTTTATGGCTGTCGGTTTTAGAGCTTCCATGCCCGGGGAAATGTTTGATCGCGGTCATGATCCCGTATTCATGCTGTCCCTCTATAAAGGCTTTGGCCTGCTCGGTCACTATTCTTTCATCGACTGAAAAAGAACGTCCCAGGGCCCCGATGACGGGATTTCCCGGGTTCACGTCAACATCGACCACCGGGGCGAAATTCACATTGAACCCAAGCTCTGAAAGCTCTTTGGCAAGCTTCACAGACGCGTTTCTTGTTTCATTCAAGTCGTTTTTTTCTCCCAGTTCCCGATGCCCGGGAACCGGGATGAAACCGTATTTCGGCTTTAAACGATTCACGTTTCCGCCCTCGGCATCGACGGCAACCATCAAAGGTGTCGACGAAAATTTCTTGAGGCTTTTTATGAGTTCTTTTACCTGCTCGGCGCCGGTAATGTTTCTGGGGAAACTTTTTGTGGGGCCGTCTATATCGAACAGGACGACTCCGCCCAAATTCAAATCCTTGATCGCTTTGATGATAAAAGACTTCTCACCCGCCTCGGTTCCCCGAAAACCAACGATAAGCATCTGCCCGATTTGCCTTTTAAAACTTTCTTCCGCATGTTTTTTCATGTTCAAAAGCCCAAAAACGATAAGGCTAAACGCTAATGATAAAATTAAACCGAAAAAATACGGGGATTTCGAATTCATATATTTTTTACCAAACTGTGAAGTGCGAAGACATGACCCCTTATTCTATTTCAAGATAATAACAAGAGTTCCCGCAGTGATCAGGCAGAAACCCAGCCATTGGAAGCCGGTTAAACGTTCGCCCAGGAATAAAAGCGACAAAACCACCGCAAAAACCAAGCTTAATTTGTCGATCGGGGCAACTAATGATGCCGGGCCGGACTGCAGGGCGCGAAAATAACAAAGCCAGGAAAGCCCGGTGGTAATGGCGGAGAGGACAAGGAATATCAAACTATTCCTGTCTACCAAGAATGGGTTTTTCCATTCGCGGCGAAAACCGATAATTAAACCTAAAAACACGATAATAACGATGGTCCGTATGAACGTGGCCAAATTCGACGAGATATTTTTAACGCCTACTTTCGCCAAAACTGCCGTCACTCCCGCGAAAAAAGCCGATCCCAAAGCGAATATCTTCCAATCCAACATCACAACCCCCTTTTTTCCGCTTTTAAAGGATACTTCCCACAGGTAAATTTTGCGCCTTCCGGGCAATAACCCAGCGCGGAACATTTCGCCTCCGCATCGTCAAAAACAGCCGGCAGTTTCTCCCGGCATATTTTCAGCATCTCCCCGGCGAGCTTTCTAATCTCCCACTGCGCGCGGGTGCAGCAACGCTCTTTAAAAAAATGAATTAGTTCCCTGCAATTCATAGTAACCACAATTTTTGTTTCCGACGCCTGGGGCAGGACAAAACGCGCGTCCTGGTTGGCCCCCTCGCCTTTTCTGCCTTTTTTCTCCAAAGCCTTTAAAAGAGTGTTATAGCTTTTCTGTATTTCCCGCATCGTATTTATGTATTCCCGTCTCATCTCTTCGTCCGCTTCTATGGCGGGCGGGATAATATAATCGAAATCGGATTCTTTCACATACCGCTGACTCTGCTGGGAATACGAAGCCATTCGGTGCCGTACCATCTGGTGCGTCAGCGCGCGGGACACCCCTTCTATGGCAAACGTGAATTTGACATGCTCGAGAGGGCTTTCATGCCCGGAAGAAACCACCTGCCGCACAAATTCCTCCTGATTTCCGGTATTCCCCATTCCTTCCGAAAATATCTGCCCCGCGAACTTCGGAGAATAGCACTGCCGGCAGGCCGCATAGATAATTACCAATGCATTCGGTGAAAAATCCAATATCTCAACGTGCAATTGCGTTTGCGCCATTTACCAGCCTCCTTTTCGCCGTTTTACACTCGGATTTTGTCCGGATAAAAAAACAATCACGCAGATCATCGTAAAATAAAAACAGCTATCGCGCGGAATAGCCCCCATCGATAACAAGCTCCGTTCCGGTCACATAGGTGGATTCCTCCGATGCAAGGTAGAGGATCCCGGAGGCAATCTCTTCCGGCTTCGCCATCCGTTTCAGGGGAAGGCCGCCGGCCATGAATTCCATCGCTTTATCGTCGCCCCCATGGCTTTGAGAAAATTCCCTCCACCAATTCGATTTCTTCCAAAGGGGAGTATCGACGCTTCCCGGAAGTACCGAATTAATCCTGATCCCGTCTTTCGCCGCCGCGGATTCCAATGCTGCAGATTTCGTAAGAAAAAGCATCCCGGCTTTACTGGCGCAATAAGCCGACGCCCCGGGCACAGCAACAATAGCGGCCGCCGAAGACACATTAATGATCGCGCCTCCCCGTCCGTTCTTTCGTATCGCGCCGACGCAGTACTTTAATCCGAGGAATACGCTGTCAAGATTTACCTTCATCACCTTTTGCCATTCATCATACGACATATCTACAATTGCCTTTGCAAAACCGATCCCCGCGCTATTGACGAGAATATCCAACCTGCCGTATCTGTTCATCGTTTCAGCAACAAGCTCTTTCCAGGAATCCTCGTTCGCCGCGTCATGTTCAATAAACTCGCAGGCCCCACCGTTACCCTTAATAGCGCCGCTTACGCGGCCCCCCTGTTCCACAGCTATGTCCGCCGCAATTACCGTACACCCCTCTTGAGCAAACAGAACCGCTGCCGCCTCCCCTATCCCGGAAGCCGCTCCGGTTATAATACTCACTTTCCCCTCTAACCTGCCCATATTTTCCTTTTTATTTGCGTTTTGTTAAACTGTATCCGGCATAAAACGTACAGGCGCTGATGAATATGATAATGCCCCAGGCATGCGGCTGGCTCATCCTGACGGATAATATCCGGTAAATACCGCTGAGGCCGAATAATACGAATACCAGCACCGAGATCCATTGTATCGTTTTCTCCGGTATGTGCTTGCGCATAACGGTCCCAACCAAAATACCTATTCCATCCGCGGTTACCATGGCAAGGGTCGTGCCCATAAGCACACCCAGCATATTCCGGTACTCCACGGCAAGGCTGACAGTGGCAAGCTGTGTCTTATCACCCATCTCGGCAAGAAAAAATGCGATACCGACCGTCAGGACCGGGCCGAAACGGGATTCTTTTTTGTCCTCGCCTTCAAGTTTGTCCCCGCGAATGGTCCAGAGCCCGAAGAGTATGAACGATAACGCGGCAATAAAAGAAATAATATCTAACGGGATGACCGTGGTCAAAAAATGGCCGACTGCCACCGCCAACGAATGGTTCAGGACGGTAGCAAGAAAAACCGCCAGAAGCACTTTATACGGGTTGTATCTGGCCGCGAACGCCATCGCCAAAAGCTGGGTTTTGTCTCCCATCTCGGCCAGGATAACGAACATGAAAGCCGCTATGAAAGCCGCCATATTTATCCTTTCCCCGGTTGCCGCAGGTATTCGGCGGCAAAGTAGGAACTGCGCACATAAGGTGCGCTTTCCACGTGAGCAAAACCTAACTTTTCCCCCGCCGTTTTATAATCGGCGAATTGTCCGGGCGTGGCGTATTCTTTGACCGGGTAATGCCGCCGGCTGGGGGCAAGGTACTGGCCGATACTCAGAAAATCACATCCCGCTTCACGCAAATCCCGCATTACGGAATAAACCTCCTCCGGTTTCTCTCCCATGCCCAGCATAATTCCTGATTTTGTCTTAAAGCCGGGTGATATCCGTTTTAATTCCCGCAGGACGCCTAAGGAACGCGTGTAATCCGCTCCCCGGCGCACAGCCGGGTAAAGCGACGGAACGGTTTCCATATTATGAGCGATTATATCAGGGCGGGAATCAGCGACCGCCGCCAAAGAAGTTAAAGAGAGCTTGAAATCCGGGATCAAAATTTCAATCGCAGACCGGGGCAATTTCCGGCGCACCAATAAAACCGTTTCCGCAAAAATCCGGGCTCCACCGTCATCAAGGTCATCCCGGGTAACACTGGTTATGACCACATGCCGCAGAGAAAGCATTGCCGCAGCCTCCGCGACCCGCACCGGCTCATCCGGGTCGGGAAGAACGGGTTTTCCTTTTTCGATATTGCAAAACAGGCATCCGCGCGTGCATTGGCGGCCGAGTATCAAAAATGTCGCTTCTCTGCGCTCGGAACACTCGCCGATATTCGGACAAAGCGCCTGTTCACATACCGTTTCAACCCCCGAATCCCGAAGGAACCGGCGCATCCGGGAACTCGCTTTCAGGTTAATTTTCTTGTTAAGCCAGGCTGGTTTCATACAGGGCGGCGTCCTCCTCGATAAAATCAACATCAAAAACACTGCCGAAGGCATCGATAAGTTTTTGTTCCAGTATATCATGCGCGGGAACAACCGCTAACTCCTCGGAAAGAGCAGTCACGCCCGCAGATATGCCGCCGGGCAGCGAGCGGGTATAGGCGCGCACGAAATCCCAGTCAACCCGGCAAGGAATAGAACCATGCTGGAATAAAGCCTGCCTCCCGCGCTTCTGGGCGTTGCCGCCGATCTTCCGGCCGTTGATGACGATGTCATATTTCTCATGCGAAGCACTGCAGAGCTCATGCGGCGCGCATCTATCCTTAAATCCTGCGGACTCAAGCGCGAAAGAAGCGGCGAGACCGAGAGATCCATAAAACCGGATGAGGAACCCGCAGATCTCACGGTAAGAAACAAATATTCCCTGCGGTTCTCTTACATCCTGTTTATCGCAGACAAAACTATAGGTGATTTCATCATGGTGAAAAAGTATCCCGCCGCCGGTGATCCGCTTGGCAATTTCGACCCCGTCAGACGAGCATCGCGCCAGGTCAAGTTCTGTCCCGGGATCCTGGGAGAATCCACAAGTAAAAGACGGCGCCTGCCAGCGGTAAACGCGGAAAACCGGTATGCCGTCCCGCAGATACCGGGTAAAGATCATTTTGTCCAACGCCATATTGTAAACCGCGGACGACGGCTGGGACCGGATAAGCCTGAATGATTTCATAACGATCTATCCCGGATTTACGGCTTCCACCGCAGATTCGGCTCGCGGGCGGCCTTTGTCTCGTCAAGCCGTTTCACCGGCGTGTTCAGCGGGGCGCGGGTGATCGCGGAAGGATCGGACTGCGCCAAGCGGGCGATCTCGATCATAACATCGATAAACCCGTCAAGGGTCTCTTTTGATTCCGTTTCCGTCGGTTCGATCATCAGCGCTTCCTTGACGATCATCGGAAAATACACCGTAGGCGGATGATACCCTTTATCGATCAAATATTTGGCGATATCAAGAGCGTGCACCCCGTTCTTTACCTGCCGCGCGGCGGAAAAAACACACTCGTGCATGCATGCTTTGTCAAACGTCTGGTCATAATGCTCTTTAAGTCTGGCGCGGCAATAATTGGCGTTTAACACCGCCGCTTCCGCCGCCTTGATCAAACCTTCTTTGCCCAAACGCAGCATATACGCGTAGGCTTTTAAAATTACTCCGAAATTCCCGTAAAAAGGCGCTATATACCCGATGGACTTATGACTGTGGTAATCAAGTGCGTACGTCCCGTCGCTCCGGCGGATAACGCGGGGAATAGGCAAAAAGTCAACCAAATGCCCGCTTACTCCCACCGGCCCCGCTCCCGGACCTCCGCCGCCGTGCGGCGTGGCAAAAGTCTTATGCAGGTTTATATGCACAACATCAAAACCGATATCGCCGGGACGCGCCTTTCCCAGCAGGGCGTTCAGGTTGGCGCCGTCGTAATACATAAGCGCCCCCGCTTCGTGCGCCATATCGGCGATCTCTTTGATATGCGGGTTGAATATTCCCAGCGTATCCGGACAGGTCAACATTACCGCCGCCGTTTCCGTGCTTAATTTATTTTTGTATTCGTTCAGATCCATATAGCCGTCCCGGCCCGTCGGAATGACAATAACCTGATAGCCGGCGATAGCGGCGCTGGCGGGATTGGTGCCGTGCGATGAATCCGGGACGATAACGTATTTACGGCGCGCCCCTTTGTCTTTATGGTAGGCGGCAATAAGCATGGCCCCCGTCAGCTCGCCGTGAGCTCCTGCCAGAGGCTGTGTGGTAAAAGCGGCCATCCCGGTTATCTCCGCGAGGAGTTTCTCAGCTTCATAGAGGACTTCCAGCGCGCCCTGAGCAAGCATTCCCCCCCCTGAAAGCTGGGGAAGTAATGGATGTAACTGCGAGAACCCGTCAAAAGAAGCGACGCGTTCGGTGAATTTAGGGTTATATTTCATAGTACATGAGCCAAGGGGGTAAAAATTCGTATCCACGGAAAAATTAAGGCGAGAAAGGTTCGTGTAATGGCGCACGACATCCAATTCGCTTACCGAGGACAGGTTTGTATCATATTTACGGCAGTATTTTTTTGCCAGCGGTTTTGCATCGGGGACATCCGCTTTCTCGTATGTGAACCCCCTCCTGCCCTCTTTATGCTGTTCAAAAATAAGTTTCATAATACCGCCTCCAGACTACCGGCAAGCCCGAGGATGTCCTCTTTTGTCCGTTTCTCGGTCACCGCGATCAACAGATAATTATCCATTCCCTTATAGTACCTGCCCAGAGGGAAACCGCAGGCAAACCCCTTATCGATCATACGGTACACCACTTCATCGGCATGATGCGGCAGCTGTACCGTAAATTCGTTGAAAGTCGGGGAACTTCGCTTTACCTCGACCCCGGAAATACGCGATAATTCCTCTTTGGCGAATTCCGCCTTCTGGTAATTATGTTCCGCCAATTCCTTCAGGCCTTCCCTTCCCAGCAAAGATGCGAATACGGCCGCCCGTAAAGCGCACAACGCCTCGTTCGAACAGATATTGGAAGTCGCCTTTTCACGGCGGATATGCTGTTCGCGGGTCTGAAGCGTCAGCACAAAACCCCGTTTCCCTTCGCTGTCAACGGTAGCACCGACGATCCTGCCGGGCATCTGGCGCACCAATTCCTTTTTCGCAGACATAAACCCCAGGTACGGCCCGCCGAAAGAAAGCGGAATACCTAAGCTCTGCCCTTCGCCGGTCGCGATATCGAATCCCATCTCTCCGGGAGATTTCAGCTTGCCGAGAGAAACCGGATAAAAAGACCCGATAGCCAGCGCCCCGAATTTATGCACTTGCTCCACCACATCGCTGTAATCATCGACCGCGCCGAAAAAATTGGGATTCTGTAAAATCACCGCGGCGGCCTTCTCATCCAGATGTTTCCCGAATTCCGTCCGCGAGCTCTGCCCGTGCACCACGGGAATCTCCACGAATTCAATGGAAAGATTCTTGGTATAAGTATAGAGCATAGTGCGGTAAATTAAATTCACGCCGCTGTCCACGATGATCTTATTACGCCCGGTCAGCCGCACGGCCATCATCAACGCTTCATACAAAGCCGTGCCGCCGTCGTATAAAGAGGCATTGGAAACGTCAAGCCCGGTCAGTTCGCAGATAACGGTCTGGTATTCATATATCGCCTGCAGCCAGCCCTGGGAACATTCCGGCTGATACGGAGTATACGCGGTATAAAATTCAGGGCGGTTCACGATCGCATCGACCGCCGCGGGAATAAAATGGTCGTAGAAACCGGCCCCCACGAAATTAACCAGGTGCGTCGCGTTTTTCGCGGCCAGCCGGCACAAATGCCGGGTTACTTCGGCTTCTGACTTCCCGGCGGGAATGTCAAAAGATCTCGGCCGCAAGCCGGCGGGAATATCTTTAAAAAGCTCATCGATACCGGTAACCCCGATAACGCCGAGCATCTGTTTAATATCTTCGGGGGTATGAGGAATATAGCTCATTCAGCAATCCCTTCCAAATAATGTTCGTAACCGGAGGCATCCATAAGATTCTTTTTTTCAGCTTCGTCTGAAAGCTCCATCGTGAAAAAATAACCTTTTTCATACGGGGACTGATTTACCAGTTCAGGATGAGAAGACAATGTTTCGTTGACCGACAGAACTGTCCCGGAAAACGGCGCGTATACGTCGGAGGCGGCCTTGACCGATTCAACGGTAGCGCAATAAGTAGACTGTTTAAGCGCCTGTGCTTTTTTAGGCATATCCACAAAAGTGATGTCACCCAGCGAATGCTGGGCGTAATCGGTTATGCCGATATACGCGGTTTTTCCCTCGACACGCGCCCATTCGTGATCCTTGGTGTACAAAAGATTTTTCGGTGTATTCATAGAAGATATCCTCCCTTATATTGACGGTTTACGATAAAACGGCTTCTTTACGATAGTGACCGGGATTTCGACCCCCGCCTCTTTAACCGTCAACCGCGCGCCGATTCCGTGTTCACCCGAAACATACCCCATCCCGATGCCCGTCAAAAGGCTGGGAGAAAACGAACCGCTGGTTACGGTGCCGATACGGGCCCCGTCCGCATAGAGAGCGAATCCGTGGCGGGGAGACCTTCGGGAGCCGGCCTGAAAACATACCAAACGTTCTTGCGGGCCGTTCTTTTGTTCCTCCGCCAAAGCTTTTTTTCCGATGAAATCCTTGGAAAAATCGACGAACTTCTCCAGGCCTGCGGCCGGCGGCGTATGCCCGGTATCGATATCCTGGCCGTACAAGGGATACCCCATTTCAAGGCGCAGGGTATCACGGCATCCTAATCCCGCCGGTTTAACGCGCCGGTCCTGCAAAAGGCGCTCCCATAATTCTTTTACGCGGTCATGAGCGATATAGACTTCATACCCGAGTTCTCCGGTATAACCGGTACGGCTTATGATACACCGGTCTTTGCCGAAAAAAAATTCG
Source organism: Candidatus Omnitrophota bacterium (assembly GCA_041653035.1). Classification (GTDB taxonomy): domain Bacteria; phylum Omnitrophota; class Gorgyraeia; order Gygaellales; family Profunditerraquicolaceae; genus JAQTZX01. The sequence continues at coordinate 4,666 of JBAZGE010000039.1, read as the reverse complement.
GCAAAGGTGTAATAGGCGAGTTTTGCCAAAGACCCATCGAAAATATCTTCAAGCACATCCCGCGACTGAGGCCCCTGCACATCGAGTTTTCCCGTTTTCCCGGAAACATTCTCAAAAACGCATCCGCCCGGAAGGTATTTTCGCAGGTGCGCCTCATCGCCGGCGATGGTTGCCGCGTTAACCACCAGCATCCAGGAATCCGGTTTCAGACGGTAAACAACAAGATCGTCGACTACCCCTCCCTGCTCATTGAGCATAAAACCGTAACGGCAGGAACCCGGGGGCATCGAAGAGATCTTTTGAGTGACGATGCGGTCAAACCCGGAAGAAACAGGGTCGGCCTCAAGTAAAAATTCACCCATATGGCAGATATCAAAAACACAAACCCCCTGCCGCGTATGCGCGTGCTCCGCCAAAATCCCCTCATATTGAATAGGCATAAGCCATCCGCCAAAAGGGGCCATTTTCGCATTAAGGGAAAGATGCGTTTCGTAAAGCGGGGTTTTTTTCATGAAGTATTCTTCCGCGTTTTTGTGCTACGATTCTTAAAATAATAGCACAATTATCTCAACTGTCAAGAAGGAACGTCCGGGCAGGTAAAACAACTCCCTCTGCCCGCAGTCACAAGTCTTTCTATTTTACACCTTCAAAGGATTTTGAAAAGAAATTTCTGGGAATTTTTCAGGGCGTTTTTCAAAAACGATACCCGCCCTGCTTCTCTTTATTCTTCACTAATTCAGCGATGGCTTTTGCAATGCTCGACCATGTTTTTGAAATTGCCGAAAAGGGAATCGAGAACTATGCTCCAGATTACCTTGTACTTTTTGTCGTAGTGAAGCGACCGGGAAACCGGCTTGCCCTCGACAGAAACGATCTCCGCGCCGACACGGGTCGCAACCCTGATGCCGGAAACTTCCGATACGGCATGCGCCCAACATACTGCTCCCTGCATATGAACGGGAATCTTAGTATTCGGCGCGTAAACCTCAAGCAGGATACGGTCGCCTTTTTCCAAACGTTTCTTTGACACAAAACACAAACCGTCCACGCTCACGTTCTTGCCTATCCCGGAGTATTTTCTGACGGAAGTTTTGTGTTTCTCGGCATCAACCAATTGAAACCGGACTTTTGTTTTAACATCATAGTCGAGCCGGTAATACACTTTTAACGCGGTATCGTAACGCGGTGATTTTCTCTTTTCTTTCAATTTCATCCGCATAAGCCCTCCCCTCCCGTTCAATATTTCATCAGCCGAAACAACCGTGCCTGCTCATAATTTCCTTCCGAGCAGATAATATCCCGGGGTTTTCCCCGTGTATGGCATCAGGAACGAACGGCTGCCGCTGAATAACAGCCGAAACCCCATTTTTATGAAAAAACCTTTCCCTATGACTGAAAAAGTGCTCACCTGTATTCCCGGCGTTTTAAACCCGCGCAAATAACGCACATACCGATCGATCAGCGCCTTTCCAATTCCCCCGTTCCTGAAATTCCTGTCCAGATTGATATGCAGGGTGGAGGGAAAAAAACGGGAGAAATCGGGAATAAAAAATTCCCCCTTCAGCAGACTTTTCAGAAAATAGAAAGAAAACCGCTGATTGACCTTATCAAAAATGACTTTTCTGCGCATTGCTTTCTTCAACAGGTTAAAAAATATGGAGAAAAGCGGCCTCCGCATCATACGGACATCCCGCGCGCCGATAATATACCCGACAACTTTATGCGCTGATTCCGCCACAAAACAGGATTCCGGCTCAAAATCGGTAAAATAAACGGTAAGCGCATCCGCAAGGATCTCGTCATCGGTAAAAATTTGCGGGCTTGAAACATCCGGAAACGCGGTCTCACAGCTGATCCGCCGGACTGCCTGCCGGTCCTCTTGCCGATAAGGCCTGATCTCGTATTGCATTCCTTTTCTCCGGATCAATCGTTTACAAAATATCTTTTCACTGTCCTGCGCGCGTCCCGCAGCCACTCGGCGCGCTCCGCTGAATCGTTGATCACGGCGCATATTTTTGGGAAATCACGGTGGGCGCATCGACGGATCATCTCAATCACCTATCCGGACTTTTACCACGGTTTTTCTTATCAATCCCCGTTTTTTGAAAGAAAAAGCCGAAGCATGGGCGTCTTCAGGGAACAAAATAGCAACCATCCCCGGCTCCATTATAAAAGCGGAAGCCCTCTTATATTCAAAAAATTCGATGTCTTTTTTCCAGTCATAACCGGAGATACGTTTCAAACCATCCCGTGAAGCTACCGCTATGATCTCACTGCCTTCCCAAACATACTGCAGGTCGATATAAATACGGTGAGATTCAAAACGCGCCTGGACGAGCGGTTTACTCCGGTAAACCTGATGCACGGCAAACAAAGATCCTTTTTTCAATACCGTCTTCCCGGAATATCCTTCGGGTTTATCAAACAAAAAACCGCTATCCATATCCGAAAGAAACCGCAGGCCGGTTTTAAGGCGCCCTTTGAAAATGTTTTGTTTCAAAACTTCCCGAAGCCTTCCGTAATAAGCCATGGGCCTCCCTGCTGCTAATTGCTTTGTTTAGTCGCGAACGAAAAAAGAAAATAAACAGCGATCAAAAAATACAGCGAAAAAGAAAGGCTTGTGCTGACCCAGGCCAGGGCCGCGGAGATAATATACAAAACCGGCCCGAAAATGAACGAAAACAAAATTGCCCTCTTGTATGTTTTAAGAGATACCGTTTCCTTCAACAATTCACGGTTCATTAAACCGTATATCCTGGTCAGAAGGAAGGCAATGCAGGCAAAAGCCATCACCAGCCCGTAAAAAGCGACTGCCAGCGGATTTTGCGGGTAATCCCCCACCAGCGCGGTAGGAAAAGGCACGAAACAGACCCAGAGGAGCAGGTGCGTATTAAGCCAAAAAAGGCCTACATTAATCCCTTTGAAGGAATCAAAAAGACGGTGATGGTTCATCCAAACAATGCATACAGTCAGGAAACTGATCACCCAGCTGATAAACTTGGGGACCAGCGCACAAATGGAAGCAAAGAGCTCCGCCGATGATCCCGCGTGTTCGATGTGCGGAACCCGGATCTCCAATATTAAAAGCGTCACCAGGATGGCGAAGATACCGTCGCTGAACGCCTCAACCCTATTCTTGGTAAAAGAGCCGGATTTGAATAATTGCGAGAGCTGTTTCTCCATTTGTTCTCCTTCTCATTATATTCCAGGCGAATCTGACGAAGCAAAAAGTAAACCTGCGCCGTTTTTAAGGTTCGATACAGTCTCAAGGCTGAATCTCTATTGTAGCGTAAAATAAAAAAAAAGGCAAATCCCCTGTTGGGAATCTGCCTTTTGTGTGTACGGCAACCGAAAAACTCTCTTAACTTATCTGCTTCTTTTTCTTCTTGGCATTCTCAAGGATGGGAAGAAGGTTATCGTGACCTTTGAGATTAATGGAATTATCGATGAACTCATATGCCCCTTCTTCAAGGATGAAACTATCGAACGCGGAATAATCGGAAACGGTCAAAGGATGATAAAAATATACCAATCCCTGGTTACCCACTCCCGAGATGTTGATGTACGGATTGATACGAAACGGCTGTATCTGTTCCAGGTACGGAGGTATATACCGGGGAAGATAACTATCGAAGGGAATCCCTTCATCCAGAGATTCTACCGTTGACCCGCCAATAGAAAATCTCAGCACCTTTAAGGTACTGTTGCCGGCCTGGTCGGTCGACCTGATTGTTATCTCATAGGTACCATCGGGATAAGTCGTGCCGCTTAACGGGCCTTCAGTGACCGGCTTGGGATCAAAGAAGTCCGAGACATCATAGTCGAGAGTCTGAGTACTATCGTAAGTCTTCCCGTCCTCCGGAGCGGTGACCGTAATTACCGGAGGAGTCTTATCGACATTGATATTGTCGACCGTCACCGTGGCGGTGTTACCCGCCAGGTCGGTTACCATACCGCTGGTTGATTGTCCCGCGCCTTCAGTGGCAACCACATCAGTACCGAAATCGGAATTGGCTGCATCAACTCCCGAAAGCGCGTCGCTGACCATATAGGCGACCGAAACATCTGTATTGTTCCAACCGTTGACGTTCGAGGCGGGATCTCTGCTGGCGGTTATAACCGGCGGAGTCTTATCGATATTGATATTGTTGACCACGGCTACCGCGATATTTCCCGCCAGATCAACCACTGTTCCGCTGGCCGACTGGCCCGCCCCTTCGGCCGCGATCACATCTGCGGCATAGTCGGACACATCATTATCCACACCGGATAACGCGTCGCTTACCAGATAACTCACGGTTACATTGGTATTATTCCACCCATTGGCATTGGGTAACGGATCACGGCCGGCGGTGATGATCGGCGCGGTCTTGTCGATATTGATTTTGTTGATCGTTGCGGTGGCGGTATTGCCCGCTTTATCCATAACCATTCCGCTGGCTGACTGTCCATAACCTTCGGTCGAGACCACATCATCCCCGGAATCGGAATTGACGGTGTCAACCCCTGAAAGAGCGTCACTGACCATATACGCGACCGTTACGTCGGTATTATTCCATCCGTTGGCGTTCGGGTCGGGATTTCTGCTCGCGGTGATAACCGGCGCAGTCTTGTCGATGTTGATATTGTTGACCACGGCTACCGCGATATTTCCCGCCAGATCAAC
>JBAZGE010000038.1:0-18012 GCA_041653035.1 Candidatus Omnitrophota bacterium | reverse complement strand
AGAGGGGGTAAAGGATCGTATAAACTGATGGCCGTGCCGCGACCGCGGCGCCGGTACATCTTCACAAGTATACGTATTTCCTTGCACTTAGAGGGCTTTGCCCAATTACGCCTTGAGTCCAACGTGGGGAGTCTTTCGATAAGCCCCGGGTAACGAAGAATTGTGATACTGATCGGCATCTTTCAGTCGAAAAGTGCGTATTACCGTTACCGTTGTCCCTGACGGCACGAGTATGTTCCCTCACAGACGTTCATCAAAGTTTGTATGATTGATATCTGAAAATGACGGGGAAGAGCCTTGCCTCATGCCGTTGTTCATGGCGGTGCCCGGGTATTGGCGGGAGAATATATATGAAGAAGATCATTCAGCCTCCCTTGGTGAAAAACGGGTGGTATCATTTTGCCGGCGGGATATTTATTGTGTTGAATTTTGTGCGGCATAGCGTATTCGGGTATCGCACGCCGCGCACGTTCAGCATAGACAAGGATATTCATAAATCCGTTGAATACGATTTTAGTGTTGTGGAAGGATGGGTCGAAGGGCTTGCTGCATTCGGCAAAGGCCCGGAATGCATACGTGATAAGGTCATTTTGGAACTGGGGCCGGGGCCGGACCTGGGGATCGGGTTGATCCTGCTGGCTATGGGCGCGAGAAAGTATATCGCGTTTGATGTGAATCCCCTGGCGCAAAACGCGCCGCAGGTTTTTTATGACGCTTTGTTCCGCAGGCTTGAGGATAAATTCAAGGGGTGTGATATTCCTTCCCTGCGGGAACAATTGAGCGGGGCGTATGCCGGCCGGGGGGATCGTTTAGCCTATATTGTAGACGGTAAATTCGAGATATCCCGCATCGGCGAACATCCGGATTTGGTGTTCAGTCAGGCGGCATTCGAACATTTCGAGGATGTGGAGAAAACCTTCGCGCAGTTGAGCGGGCAGGTTGCCGGGGGATGTATTTTGTCGGCAGAGGTTGATTTGGCCACGCATACCGGATGGATCAAGGACAGGGACCCGCTTAATATTTACCGCTACGGTGATGGTTTTTGGCGCTGGTTCAAGTTTTCCGGCGCGCCCAACCGGATGCGCGTTTTTGAGTATACGGGTATTTTAGAGAAGAACGGCTGGCAAAATTTAATAGTTGAGCCCTTATGTGTTTTAGAGGATAATTATCTGGAGCAGGTAAAGCCGGCGTTGAGCAAAAGATTCAGGGAATTGGGTAAAGAGGAATTGAAGCTTTTGCATGTGCGGTTGACCGGACAGAAGGGGTAGTTTCGCCGCCTTCGGCTCCCCGCAAGGACGGGACCGGGAGTCGGATCTGCCGCGATAACGGGAAGATATGAAAACTAAACTCCACGGGTCTATAATCGTTACCTACCGCTGTAACGCGCGCTGTAATATGTGCGATGTGTGGCATTCTCCTCCCGGCCCTGTTGATGAGATCGGGCCGGATGTTATTCGTAAATTGCCGGAGATGTTTTTTGTGAATGTTACCGGCGGAGAGCCGTTTGTCAGGCAGGATTTGCCGGAGATTATCGAGGAATTGCGCAAGAAGGCCGGACGCATCGTTATCAGCACCAACGGTTTTTTTACCGAGCGGATCATCGAACTTTGCAAAAAATTCCCTGATCTGGGGATCCGCATAAGTATTGAGGGTTTTGAAGAGGCGAATGACAGGATCCGCGGTATCCCCGGCGGTTATCGCCGCACGCAGGATACGTTGAAAAAGCTTCGGGAAATGGGGTTAAAGGATATCGGTTTTGCCATGACTGTGCAAGACCTGAATTACCGGGATCTGGCAGCTTTGTACGAAACGGCACGGGGGCTGGATTATGAATTTGCTACTGCCACGGTGCATAATTCGCATTATTTCCATAAATTGGATAATACGATAGAGAATAAAGAAGCGGTTATCGCGGAGATCAAAAAACTCATCCGGGAACTGCTTAAGTCGCGCAAGGTGAAGGAATGGTTCCGTGGATATTTTAACTACGGCCTGATAAATTATATTCAGGGCAACGCGCGTTTTCTTCCTTGCGAGATGGGAAGAGACGGCTTTTTTCTTGATCCGTGGGGTGATATACTTGCGTGCAACGGAATGAATGCGAAAATGTCCATGGGAAATTTGAAGTTGCAGACGTGGGACAATATTTGGAATAGTCCGCGGGCCGAAGAGGTCCGGCAGGCAGTGCGTGCGTGCAAGAAAAACTGCTGGATGATCGGCAGTGCCGCTCCCGCCATATGGCACCACCCGGTTAAGCCGGTTTTGTGGGTGATGCAAAAGAAAATTTTTGGGGTATGAAGATAGCCGTTTTAGGGACGAGAGGATTCCCGGATATTCAGGGGGGGGTAGAGACTCATTGCGAATATCTTTATCCCCGGCTGGCCGGGCTCGGGTGTGAGGTGGTTGTTTTTATCCGTGAGCCGTATATGAAGGCTCCTGTTGGATTGTATAAGGGCGTCAAGCTGGTTCCTTTGCGATGCCCGCGACAGAAATATTTTGAGACTATTGTTCATACCTTTATCGGTGTCTTTGCCTCCAAACAATACAATCCCGATATCCTGCATGTCCACGCCTTAGGTCCGTCTTTATGCGTTCCGCTGGCGCGGCTATTAGGCATGAAAGTCGTTGTTACCCATCACGGCCCGGATTACAAACGCAAAAAGTGGAACCGGTTTGCCAAGGCCGTGCTTCGTTTGGGTGAATTCTGCGGGATGCGTTTTGCCGACCGCGTGATCGCGATCTCCGGGATGATCGCCAAGGATATAAAAAAAAGATACGGCCGTGGCGCCGAGGTTATTCCTAATGGGGTGGAATTGCCGTCAGCGGCCGTGACGGATGGTGCGCTTAGGCAGTATGGGCTTGAGCGGGGGAAATATATTTTAGCGGTGGCGCGGCTGGTCCCGGAGAAGGGATTACATGATTTGGTGGAGAGTTTTGGGATTGTTTCATTGCTTTCGGATTCCCGTAATGACGAGGGGGGGGCGGTTCAGCGCAGAAATGAGACGGAAAAGCTGGTGATCGTGGGCAAGTCCGACCACGGAGATGAATACAGCCGCTCTTTGCGGAAGCAGGCGGGCCGGAATAAAAATATCGTGATGACCGGATTCCTGAGCGGGAAGCCTTTGCATGAGTTGTACAGCCACGCGGGATTGTTTGTCCTGCCGGCGTATCATGAAGGATTGCCTATCGTTCTGCTGGAGGCGATGAGTTACGGCCTGTCTTGCGTGGCCTCGGATATCGCCGCTAACCGCGAACTGGGATTGGCCGATGAGCGTTATTTTCCCGCCGGAAACGTGGAAACATTGGCAAAAAAACTCAAAGAATTCATAAATAAGCCGCTCACCGATCAGGAGAAGAAAGAGCAGGTGCACCGGATCTCGGAGGGATACAATTGGGATACGATCTCCCGGCAAACATTGAAAGTGTATAAAACGCTTATCAAAACTTGAAAAAAACGGAATACGTGCTAAAATAAACGGAGGAGAAGCGCTATGACACAGATTTTGATAAAAGATGAGAAGTACACCGGCAAATTCGTGGCCATTAAGGATTTGCGCACGCCGAAGATCATCAGTTCCGGCAAAGACCCGCAGTCGGTGTACAAAAAAGCGCTGCGCAGCGGATGCTGCGAACCGGTGATATTTTTTGTCCCTGAGAAGCACCAAGACCGGACATATTCCCACGGTTTTCGATAGATAATGTGTTTAAAGAATATCCCCTTCACCAAAGTTTGCCCGCAAGATGCCCCTCGTCCGTGGTTATTTATTGATATTATTAATCCCCGCGCCGGAAAAAAGATCCGTTTCCTCGGCCTCATCGATACCGGCGCCCATGACTGCACCTTGCCTGCGGATTATGCTTCGTTGTTAGGGTTTGAACTGAAGGCCGGGGCGAGGAAAAAGATCATTACCGGCAACGGAGCCGCCACCGCTTATTCACATGAGGCGGCTATTGAGGTGGGGGATTACCGGATCAGGAATGTGCTGGTTGATTTCGTGCCCCACTTGAATGTGGTACTTCTTGGTACAAACGGTTTCCTCACTCGTTTCGTGCTCACCGTGGATTATCCCCGTAAAGTATTTTCTCTAAGGCTTTCGAAATAAAAATATTTTATTGCTTTTTTCCTCCGCGGGATCGGATAGAACAGAGTATCGGTTTCTCTATGGCGCTATCAATATGAGTAGGATTCTTTTCTTCCCCCAATTTTCATTGACAAGTCTCCGTTTTTGCTTATAATAAGAATATCTGAAAAATCAGGCTTTTTGTATTTCCTGCCTTAATAATCTAATATTTGAATACAAAAGGAGTTTATTATGAAAAGAATCCTTCCTGTTTCTAAAACAATTACTTATATTTTGGCGTTGGGAATGACTGCGTTGTTTTTTTCCGGATGCGCGTTGGACCGGGAATCCAAGCGTAAGGCGGAATTGGAATCGATGCAGAAGCAATTCAACTGGTGGCCGACCGATGCCAAGCCCGCCCCGGTAAAAGACGAAAACCGCCAGGGATACTGGTGGTGGCCGAAGCAGGCGGGCACGGTCAAAGAAGGATGGGGTAACCGCGGGTATTGTTACCTGTATAAAGTTATCTTCGATTATAAAGAGGAAGAGCTCCCGCCGCCGCAGCCTCAGGAGATGCGGCCGTCATTGTTGATCAAGAAGATAATCAAGAACGTAAAGGTTTATTTCAATTATAACAAGGATACCGTCAGGGAGGACGCGGCGTCCATTCTCGAAGAAGCGGTGCGTACGTTGACCCGGAATCCGCAGGCGGATATATTGATTACCGGCAATTGTGATATCCGCGGGTCTGAAAACTATAACGAAAAACTGGGGAGAAAACGCGCCGAATCCGTGAAGCAGTTTATGCTGGACAAGGGCGTAGCGGAGAGCCGTATCCGTATTGTCAGCCGTGGAAAACTTGACGCGGTCGCTCCTGTTTCCGACCTGGTCGGAATGCAAAAGGATCGTAACGCGCAGTTTATGGTTGCCGAAGTGGAAGAAGTGATGATCCCCTACGGCGAAAATATTCCACAGTCCGCCCAGTCGGTAGAAGAGAACAAATATGTCGAAGAAGCCGAACAGCAGGTGGAAAGCGAAGTCAAGGTCTCCACTAAAGAATACATCGTGCAGTCCAATGATTCACTGTGGAAAATAGCGGAAAAAGAACTGGGCAACGGGCGCCGTTGGAAAAATATCTATGAATTGAACCGTGAAAAGATCAAGAATCCCAATAAGCTGAAGAAAGGAATAACATTAGTGATTCCTATAGAGTAAGCTTGGCGCAAAGGATAGGCAAAGTGGATACTGAAAAATCGATAAAGCTGGTAAATCTGGTTAACGAAAAGAATATCTGTCTTGAACTTAAAGGCAAAAATAAGAAAGTCCTGCTTGAAGAACTGGTGGATTTCATGGCCAGGTCTTCGGGTAAGATCCGTGACAAAAAATCGTTCCTGACCGTGCTCGTTAAGAGGGAAAAACTCGGCTCCACCGGTATCGGCGGGGGCGTGGCTATCCCGCACGCGAAATCACCGAAAGTAAAGGATTTTCTGCTGGTATTCGCGCGACATTCCGCCGGGGTTGATTTCGGGGCGCTGGACGGAGAGAAGACGTATTTGTTCTTTGCCCTGGTTTCGCCGGAAAACAATGTCGGCGGACATTTAAAGATATTGTCGGAGATATCCCGGCTGGTGAAGGATAAGTTTATTGTCGATCTATTGAAAAAGGCGGAAAGCAAGAAAGATGTATTGAAGGTTATTTCTACCTATGAGCAATAAACTGCTTCCGGTGCCCGGGCAACCCACAGCGTGACAGCCTTCCTGCCACTTTATTTATATCATGGAACTCCGTAAATATTTTTATGTACTATGTTTGGTATGTGTTGTTTCTCTTCCGTGTTTTTCCCGCGCGCAGGATGCTCAGCCGCAGAAAACAGAGCTTATTTTTTTCTATGCCTACAGCTGCCATGAATGTAGTTTGGTAAAGAGCAGTATACTGCCGGAAGTGGAGAAACTTTTTGCCGGGAAGATCGATATTCGACTGCGCGAGATAGGAGATATCGAGAATTATAGATTGTTGGTGAGCTTGAAGGATCGTTATGGGTTTAACGGGAACGCCGTGCCGCCGCTATTGTTTATCAACGGGGAGTTCTTGGCGGGAGAACCGGCAATACGAGAAGGCCTTATTCCTCTTATTGAAAAGGTTCTGGCGGCGGGACAAGCGGCACCGGTGTCTGCTTCCGTCCCTGTTGATTTGGTGAAGCAGTTTTTTTCCTTCAACCTTTTGGCGGTGATCGGCGCGGGGCTTATTGACGGGATCAACCCGTGCGCATTCACGGTGATCGTTTTCTTTGTGTCGTTCCTCGGCCTGCAGGGATACCGGAAGCGGAATTTGGCGGTGATCGGCGGATTTTATATCGCGGCGGTGTTTGCCACTTACTTTTTGATCGGCCTGGGTTTTTTTAATTTTTTGTACAGCATCGATAAATTCTGGATAGTCAGGAAAACGTTCAATCTGGCCGTGGGTTTCCTGAGTCTGGTGTTCGGTGCGCTTGCGCTGTATGATTTTCTGAAGTTTAGGAAAACCGGCAGCGCGGAAGGAATGGCCCTGCAGCTTCCGCAGACGGTAAAAAACCGCATACATGCGGTGATCGGGGCGTATTATCGGAAAACGCCCGGTGATCGTGAAGCGGCGGCAAAGGTTCCCGTTACCCGGCTTATTATAAGCACTTTGGTTACCGGTTTTTTTGTTTCGATACTGGAATCGATTTGCACCGGGCAGGTGTACGTGCCGACCATAACTTTGGTCCTGAAGACAACCAGTATTAAGCTGCAGGCGTTCTGGTATCTGCTGGTGTATAACGTTATGTTTATTGTTCCCCTGTGTGCGGTGTTCGTATTGGCTCTCTGGGGGACGACTTCTCAGCAGTTCGCGGATTTTTTGAAAAAACACATGTTGATGGTAAAAGCGCTCATGGTGATATTATTTTTGGGGTTGGGGACATATTTACTATGGAGGGCATGATGGCCGGAAAATATCTTTCGGGAGTGGTTCTTTTTGTTTTTATTTTTCATTGCGCGGGATGCAGCGTAAAACAAAAACCGGCGGCATTGAGCTCTAACGGAGAGAAAAAAATTGAGGCGGTAAGCGTTTTTATTCCGGGACAGTCTCAGGTCCCGGCGGCGCAGACGGAGGTTCGGCCGGCAGGAGATCCCGCGCTGTGGGATTTCGGCCGGATCAAGGCAGGGCAAATAGCTAAGCATGAGTTCACCTTGACGAATCCCGCTCAGGTGCCATTGACTATAGACGCTATCAATACCTCTTGCGGATGCGCGGTACCCGCGGTGAAAAAGAAATCGCTCTTGCCGGGGGAGAGCACCCAGATCGAGGTGTCTTTTAACAGTCTCGGTTACGTCGGACCCGTCGAACAGTATGTGTATGTGCACACGGACCGGATGGATAACCCGGTATTGAAATTCACCATCAAGGCAGAGGTGATTAAGTAATATACATTCATCCGTCTCCGGCGGACATATTAGAGGAGGATAGATAAAATGTTCTCGTTACAATTCAGGCTATGGCTGGTGATTACGCTGCTTTTTGCGATCATTTACGCGGTGGTAGTGGCGATCGGCGCGTGGATGGGGATCGGGAATTTTTATTTTTACCTGATCATTTCACTGGGGATGATGTTCGCCCAGTATATGCTCGGGCCCTGGCTGGTAGAGATGTCCATGCGCGTGCGTTACATTAAACGGGAAGAGAATCCGCGGTTATTCGCCATGGTGGAAGATATGGCGCGCAAAGCCGGTATTCCCATGCCGCGCATCGGTATCGCGCAGATACCGCTTCCCAATGCTTTTGCGTTCGGCAGGAGCCGTAAAGACGGGAGAGTCTGCGTGACTGAGGGGATATTGAACCTGCTTGATGGGGAAGAATTGAAAGCGGTCCTCGGCCACGAACTGAGCCATTTGCGTAACCGCGACGTACTTGCGATCACGCTCTTGTCGGTTATCCCGATCATCCTCTACCGGATCGCCTGGCATTTCCTGTTCTACGGGCGCAGGCGGGATGAACGGGGAGGGAATACCGTGCTTATCGGGATTGCGGCGTTCGTGTTCTATTTCATCACCAATCTGCTGGTGCTGTATGCTTCGCGTATCCGCGAATATTTCGCGGATACGGGGTCGGTTGCCCTGGGGAATAAACCTGCTTCGCTGGCATCGGCGTTGTACAAACTGGTATATGGTTCGGCGCGCATAGACCGCGAACTGCTGAAGGAAACCGAAGGGTTGAAGGCTTTTTTTGTCAATGATCCGTCCCAGTCACTGAACGAGATACGCGATCTCAAACAGCTCGACCTGGATAAGAGCGGGACCATAGATTCGTATGAGTTGGCACAGCTGCGCTCGAAAAAGATCCGTGTTGGTTTCGGGGACGCATTGCTGGAGGCTTTAAGCACGCATCCCAACATGCTCAAGCGTATCCGCCGCCTTTCGGCTTATAAAGCATAACCAGGGGACAGGTTCCGCTTTAGCTCGGTACCCGGTACAGCTTTGCAACTGCACCGGGTACACCTTACGTTTTGGGTTCTTGTACCCGGCGCGTTTCTAATGTCCCCAAGAGCGCGCGTTTTAAAAAATCTTGTTTTAATTGGAGTTTTCAATTATAATATTCTTCACGGGGCACATCCAACTCTTGCGTGGAACCGGCTTTATTTAAAAGGGATGTGTCTTTTTTCTTACCTACTGAACGGATTTTTCCAGAGAGATGAAGATACTTGTTATCAATTCAGGGAGTTCCTCAATTAAATTTCAGCTTTTTCAGATGCCGGAGGAAGAAGTAATCGCCAAGGGTCTGCTGGAGAAGATCGGTGAAGAAATTTCCGTGTTTACGCAAAAAAGCGCCAAAGGCGACCTGGAATTGCGCAAACGCATCCAGGACCATGAAGAGGGGATAAATTTTATCATCGGGATGCTTACCGATGCCCGGCACGGAGTTATCGTTTCGGTGAAGGAGATCTCCGGGATCGGGCATCGCGTGGTGCATGGAGGCGAAGAATTCAGCGACTCGGTCATGCTTACCGAAGAGGATGTGGAAAAGATCCTGGCGTATGCCGATATAGCTCCTTTACATAACCCGCCTAATATCATGGGCATCCGGGCTTGTAGGAAATTTCTCCCTCATGCCGCGCAGGTAGCTGTTTTTGACACCGCGTTCCATCATTCTATTCCTCCCAAGGCATATTTATACGGCCTTCCCTATGAGATCTACGAAAAATACAGAATTCGAAAATACGGTTTTCACGGCACTTCCCACCGGTATGTGGCGCGCCGGGCGGGAGTCATGCTTAACCGGCCCAAGGAAGACCTGAATGTGATTACCTGTCATCTGGGCAATGGCTGCAGTATCGCGGCGGTTGAAAAAGGCCGGTCCGTGGATACCAGTATGGGGTTTACCCCTCTGGAAGGGCTGGTTATGGGCACGCGCTGCGGGGATATCGACCCGGCGGTGATTTTTTACCTTGAAGAAAAAGGGCATTCGGCCGGCGCCGTTAATAATCTGTTAAATAAAAAAAGCGGTTTGCTGGGGATCTCCGGGATCAGCAACGACATGCGCAACCTGCTGGCGGAAAAAGAAAAAGGTAATGAGCGCGCGGCGCTGGCTATCGACATTTTCTGTTACCGCATACGCAAGTATATCGGCGCGTACATGGCGGTGCTGGGGAATACCCAGGGGATCGTGTTCACCGGAGGTATCGGGGAGAACAATCCGTTCGTACGCAAAGAAAGTCTCTCCGGGCTGGAGAGTATCGGGATCGAGATCTCGGATGAACGCAATAAACGGGCGATAAAAGGCGTGGAGGCGGAGGCAAGTAAGGATGAATCCAGGGTAAAGGTGCTGGTTATTCCTACGAATGAGGAATTGAGCATTGCGCAGGACACCTATGAGATCGCCCACGGGGAAGAGATGAAGGCCCCGGATCACGCGGATAAAGGATGACTATGAGCGGACAATCGAATGCGCAGAGGTTTAAAATTTTGGAGAAATACGAGCTTGGCCCGAAAATGCATTATGTGCTGATGGATGCGCCTTTGATAGCGCGCAAAGCCGGGGCCGGACAGTTCGTGATCGTGAGGGTGCGCGAACAGGGCGAACGTATTCCGTTGACCATCGCGGATTTTGACCGGGAAAAAGGGACGGTCACGCTGGTTTTTCAGGAGGCGGGAAAGACCACCTGTCTGTTCGCGGCCATGAAAGCGGGAGACTGTCTTCTGGATCTGCTCGGCCCGCAGGGGAATCCGACCGAGATCGATAATTTCGGCCATGCGGTGGTGATCGGCGGCGGCATCGGCGTGGCGCCGGTGTATCCGTTGGCCCGGGCATTGAAGGAAAAAGGCAATAAAGTCACTTCCATTATCGGGTACCGTTCCAAAGAGCACGTGTTCTGGGAGGACAAGATGAAGGCGGTTTCCAGCCGTTTGCTTATTGCCACCAATGACGGATCGTACGGCAGAAAAGGGTTTGTCACCGATTTGCTGAAAGAAACCGCGGTTTCCGGTGAAAAAATAGATGTAGTATTTGCTATCGGCCCGGCAGTGATGATGAAGGCGGTAGTGGAAATGACCCGGCCGCTGAATTTGAAGACTATCGTCAGTCTGAATTCGCTGATGGTTTGCGGCATGGGCATGTGCGGGGCCTGCAGGGTTTCGGTGGGAGGTAAGACGAAATTCACCTGCATGGACGGTCCGGATTTTGACGGCCACGCGGTGGATTTCGATTTGCTGATGAAACGCCTCGAAACCTACAAGAGCGAAGAATGCAGTTGTAAATAAGGAGAAAAATGGCAGTCGAGAAAACAGCGGTTCCCATGCGCGAGCAGACGGTTGAAAAAAGGATCGGGAATTTTAATGAAGTACCGTTGGGCTACAGCGAAGAAGAAGCGGTCAAAGAAGCGGGGCGCTGTATGCAGTGCGTGAAGAAACCGTGCGTCGAGGGGTGTCCGGTGCGCATCGACATCCCGGTTTTTATCAAGGCCTTAAAGGAAAAAGATTTTCAGAAAGCCATAGATATCATTCATAATAACGATTCGCTTCCTTGCGTCACCGGAAGGGTTTGTCCGCAGGAGGAACAATGCCAGGCGGTCTGCCTGGTTAAGAAAATGGGCGGTGAGCCTATTTCTATCGGCAGGCTGGAACGTTTTCTCGCCGACTGGGACCTTGCCAACAGAAAAGTGACAGTCACTAAAAGGGACAGTCATTTTTTTCCTGCTGAAGAAACGCTTGGTAAAAAGGGGATTAAGGTTGCGGTAGTAGGATCCGGCCCGGCGGGCTTGACCTGCGCGGCAGAGTTGGCTAAAAATGGATATGATGTTACCGTGTTCGAAGGGTACCATAAACTTGGCGGCGTGCTTGTGTACGGGATCCCGGAATTCCGCCTGCCCAAGGCGATCGTGCAGAGTGAGATCGAATTGCTTGAAGAATTGGGAGTTACCTTCGTGACTAATGCCCTTATCGGGAGGGCGCTGACCATAGATGAATTGTTCAAGGAAGGATTTGAGGCGGTGTTTGTGGGAGCGGGAGCCGGCCTGCCTAATTTCATGGGCATACCCGGCGAGAATTTGAACGGGGTTTATTCGGCAAATGAGTTTCTTACCCGGGTGAACCTGATGAAAGCGTATCAATTCCCCGAGTGCGACACCCCGGTGAAAAAAGGCTCCTCTGTTGCGGTTGTCGGCGGAGGGAACGTGGCCATGGATTCGGCGCGCACCGCCCTGCGCCTGGGGGCGAAGCAGGTGTACCTGATCTACCGGCGTTCGGAAAAAGAAATGCCCGCGCGCGAGGAAGAGGTCGTGCGCGCCCGTGAAGAAGGGATCGATTTCCGCCTGTTGACCAACCCGGTGCGCTATATCGGCGGCGCCAATGGATTCGTCAAACAGGTCGAATGCATTAAGATGGAACTGGGCGAGCCGGATGCCTCCGGCAGGAGAAGCCCGGTTCCGGTCAAGGGCTCGGAATTCACCATAGATATCGATGAGGCGGTGGTGGCTATCGGCAATACCCCTAACCCCATCATTCCCCGCACCACGCCGGGTTTAAAGATCAAGAAGCGCGGAGAGATTGAAGCGGATGATGACGGCAAAACCTCCATTCCCGGCGTATTCGCCGGAGGGGATATCGTGACCGGCGCGGCCACGGTAATCACCGCGATGGGCGCCGGCAGGAAAGCCGCGGCGGCTATCGATACGTATATTAGAGATAAACGAGAGAATAAATGAGGGCATAGCAAAGAAAGGGGTATGATGGTGGCAGAAACGGTAAAGGGAGTGGATACGAAAACACTGGATAAAGTCATCGAAAAATACCGCAATAAGCCCGGCGCCCTGCTGGGGACCCTGGAAGAAGCCCAGGGCATACATCCGCACAAATACCTCCCTCCGGAAACCCTTGAATACATCGCTGAAAAAACCGGTATCCCATATTCGAGGATATACAGCGTGGTGACTTTTTACGCGTTTTTCAATCTTAAGCCGCAGGGCGAGCATTCCATTGTGGTCTGCCGCGGCACCGCTTGCCACACCCGGCGTTCGAAATTTCTCCTCGACTCGCTGGAAATCATGCTCGGCCTTTCTGAGGATGAGCTGAAGGATGGCGAGAAATTCTTCCTTACCACCAAAGACAATAAATTCACCGTAAAGACGGTCGCCTGTTTCGGCCAATGCGCCCTGGCGCCGGTCGTGGAAATAGACGGGGTCATTCATAGCCACATGACCGCCGATAAATTGCGCCAGGCGATAGGGAATATAAATAAATCCAGCATGAGGGGAAAACGAAAATGAAGATCACCGATCAGGATACGCTCGACAAGGTCAGGGAAAACGGCATGAAAAAAATCCTCCCCGGGAAGATTCGCGTCGGAGTGGGCATGGGCACCTGCGGCATCGGAAACGGGGCGGATGAAGTATATGCGGCGTTCGAGAAAGCGTTGAATAAGAAAAAGGCCGGTGTTTTTTTAACCAAGACGGGATGTTTCGGCTTTTGCGCTGAAGAACCGCTGGTGAATATCCATATTCCCGGCAAGCCGTTGGTTATCCTCCACCGGGTCAAGGCCGCCGATGCGGGCGCCATAGCCGCGGGGCTGGCTAAAGGGGTCATTAATGAAAAGAAAGCGCTCTGTAAAATAGAAGCCTGGGACCATTTGACCGCAGCAATTGAATTCGGCAAGGGGTTTGAGAATATCCCCTCTTGGAATGAAATTCCGTTCTTCAAATGGCAGAAAAAGATCGTCCTGCGGGACTGCGGTTTGATCAATCCCGAAGACATACAGGAATACATCGCGGTGGGCGGCTATCAGGCTTTGTATAAAACGCTCAAGGGCCTTTCGCCGTCCGCAGTCATCGAAGAGGTGAAAAAATCAAAACTGCGCGGCCGGGGCGGGGCGGGTTTTCCGACGGGAAGGAAATGGGGCCTCATGGCCCAGGTCAAGGCGGACGCGAAATATATCATTTGCAACGCGGATGAAGGTGACCCCGGGGCGTTCATGAACCGCAATGAGATCGAGAGCGATCCGCATATGCTCATCGAGGGGATGATCATCGGCGGATACGCCATGGGCGCGTCCACGGGTATCATTTACGTGCGCGCGGAGTACCCGCTGGCGGTTCAGCGGTTGAAGAACGCGGTGTGGCAGGCTCGGGAATACGGCCTGCTGGGTAAGAATATATTCGGGACGGATTTCAGTTTTGACCTTCAGATGGTTGAGGGAGCGGGCGCGTTTGTCTGCGGCGAGGAGACCGCGCTTATCGCTTCCATTGAAGGAAAAACCGGAAGGCCTCGTCCCCGTCCGCCGTTCCCGGCCCAAAAAGGATTGTGGGATAAACCCACTAATATAAATAATGTGGAAACCTGGTGCAATATCCCGGTCATTATCGTTAAGGGGGGAGAGTGGTTTACCAAAATCGGCACGGCGAACAGTCCCGGTACCAAAGTATTTTCGCTGGTCGGAAAAATAAAGAATACCGGCCTGGTCGAACTGCCGCTGGGCGAGCCTTTGCAGACCCTGGTTTATAATATAGGCGGCGGCACCGGGACCGCTAAGAAAGTAAAGGCCATGCAGTCAGGCGGGCCTTCCGGGGGATGCATCCCGGTTGGGCTTTTCAGCACCCCGATCGATTATGAACCGCTTCTTGAACTGGGGGCGATCATGGGGTCGGGCGGTATGGTGGCTATGGACACGGATAACTGCATGGTGGATGTGGCGCGTTATTTCACCGAATTCACCACTTCCGAATCATGCGGGAAATGCACGCCTTGCAGGGAAGGTTTGACGCAGGCGTTGAAGATCCTTAAAAACGTGACCATGGGAAAAGGTACGGAGCAGGACCTTGAAAACCTGCGCGAATTAGGAGAGGTTATAAAGGATACCGCGCTGTGCGGGCTGGGGCAGACCGCTCCCAATCCCATTCTTACCACCCTGAAATATTTCAACGATGAATATCTGGAGCATATCACCGTTCAGAAATGCGATTCGGGAGTGTGTGTGAACCTTTCATTGTCTCCGTGCGAGAACAGCTGTCCGTTGCATATGAACATACCCGGATTCCTCACCTTATACAGGGAGAATAAGCTTATCGATGCGTTTGAAGAGATCTACCGGGAAAATCCGTTTCCCGCTTCCTCGGGAAGGATCTGTCATTTTCACTGCAAGACGCGCTGCCGCCGCGAAGATATCGATGATCCGGTATCGCAGGGTGAGGTGCATCGTTTGATCGCGGATACCGTGTATAAGGCGCGTAAAGAAACCGCGGTTATCAGCAGGCTGGTTAAAGAGAAATATCCCGATACCGGAAAGAGGATCGCGGTGATCGGGGCCGGCCCTGCCGGCCTGACCGCGGCTTTTTACCTGGTACGGCTGGGGCACGAGGTTATTGTTTTCGAGGCTGAGAAGGAAGCGGGCGGGATCTTACGCTACGGGATTCCGGAGTACCGGCTACCCAAGAATGTACTGGCTCGAGAGATCGGATATATAAAGAAGTTCGGGGTAAAATTTGTTTTCAATAAAAAAGTGGATACTGAATTTTTGAAAAAGATCTCCAAAGATTCAGACGCGGTTTTTCTGGCTACCGGGGCGTATAAGAATATGCCGCTGGGTATTCCGGGAGAACATCTGCAGGGGGTGCTGCCGGGGATCAAGTTCCTTGAGGAAGTCTTGACCGGGAAAAAGCCGGTTATCGGTAAAAAGATCGTGATCATCGGCGCGGGCAATGTGGCGGTGGATGCCGCGCGCACGGCGCTGCGTTTCGGATCGGAGGCGACTATCGTTTACCGCAGGGAAAAAGAGGATATGCCGGCGAATAAGGATGAGATCCGGGAAGCGGAGGCTGAGGGGGTTCGGTTCGTATTTTTGGCCGCTCCGAAAGAGATCATCGGCGATGACCGCGGACGGGTAAAAGCCCTGCGGGTGAACAAAATGGTTCCCGGCGCATTCGACGTTTCCGGGAGAAGGAAGCCCGTGGCTGCGGATGAGACCTTTGATATTCCCTGTGATACGGTTATGCTTGCTATCGGCGAACGGGTAGATTCTGATTTCCTGAAGGATTTCGGGGTGCAGGTGAGGAAAGACGGCACGGTTGACGCGGATAATTTCACGCTTGAGACTAACATTCCGATGGTGTACGCCGGCGGGGATGCGGTTGCCGGGCCGTCGACCGCGGTAGAAGCCATGGCGCACGGAAAACGGGTTGCGGCAGTGCTTGACCTGGTGTTGAGCGGAGAAGACCGCTTCAGCAGGCTTTTCAAAAAATTCGATTACGAGAACAAAGTTCCTGTCGAGCCTCAGGGCGGCCATAAGCAGGCCGGCAAACGCCTGTCGCTCGGCGCGCGCAAGAACAACTTCAAAGAAGTCTCTCTTGGATTGACCCCGGCGCAGGCTCGGATTGAATGTTTCCGTTGTCTGCGTTGCGATGTCAAAGAGTAGATTAGCTCGTAGCTGGTAGCTCGCAGGTAAGATTTTCCTACGAGCCATGAGCTGCGAACTAACCGTTTATGTAAGGAGTCTAAATCATGGCTGAGAAGACAGTGAAAATCAAGATCGACAAGCGGGATTATCAGGTTCCCGAGGGTATAACCGTGCTGCAGGCCTGCCGGCAGGCGGGCATTGAAATACCGTCTATATGTTATATGGAAGGTATCAGTGAAGTAGCGGCTTGTTCCATCTGTGTGGTGGAGATAAATACCTCAAAGCCTTTAAAGCGCTCCTGCGTCACTACCGTGGGCGAGGGGATGGAGATATTGACCAATACCGAACGGGTGCGCAAAGCGCGCCGCATGAACCTGGAATTGCTCTTGGCCGGCCATCCCCAGGATTGTTTCGTCTGCGACCGCAACCAGACTTGTGAATTACGCAAGATCGCTTTTGAGATGGGCATCCGCGAAGTGCGTTTCCCCAAGTCTTCGAAGACCCAACTGCCGCTGGACATGACTTCTCCTTCGCTGGTGCGCGATCCGAATAAATGCATCCTCTGCCGCCGCTGTATTTCGGTATGTGCCGAAGTGCAGTCGGTGTTCGCTATCGATGCCGTTAATAGAGGGAAGATGACGGTTATTTCTACGTTCATGGATAAGGGGCTCGGCAACGTTGATTGCGTGAATTGCGGGCAGTGCCTTCTGGTGTGCCCCACGGGTGCGATCGTGGAGAATAACGCTATAGATGGGGTATGGAAGGTGTTGTCTGACCCAAAGAAAATCGTGCTGGTTGAGGCCGCTCCCGCGGTCAGGGCCGCCATCGGCGAGGAATTCGGTATGCCGGCCGGCTCCCTGGTCACCGGTAAAATGGCCGCGGCATTGCGCAGGCTCGGGTTCGACAAAGTTTTCGATACTCAGTTCAGCGCCGACCTGACCATTATGGAAGAAGGGTATGAGCTTATCGATCGCGTAAAAAATAAAGGCGTCCTGCCGCTTATCACGTCCTGTTCCCCCGGCTGGATCAAATTCGCGGAGCATTTTTATCCGAAAGTCCTTGAGCATATTTCCAGTTGTAAATCCCCCCAGCAGATGTTCGGGGCTATCGCCAAGACGTATTACGCGGAGAAGCTGGGCGTGGACCCGCGGGATATCGCGGTGGTTTCCATCATGCCCTGCACGGCAAAGAAATTCGAAGCTGTCCGTCCGGAAATGAACAGCGCATTCGAATACTGGAAGGATAAACTGCAGTTGAAAGAGAATGAAAGTTTTCAGGATGTGGATTTTGTGTTGACTACCCGTGAAGCGGCGCGTATGATAAAGGAAGCGGGAATAAATCTTGCGGGCTTGGCGGATGAGGATTTCGACGGGCCGCTGGGTATTTCCACCGGCGCGGCAGTTATCTTCGGGGCCACCGGCGGTGTCATGGAAGCGGCTTTGCGTACCGCCTATGAGGTGCTTGCCGGGAAACAACTCGAGAAACTTGATTTTGAGGGCCTGCGCGGGCTCGACGGTATCAAGACAGCGGAAGTGGATATTAACGGTTTAAAAATAAAAGTGGCAGTGGCGAGTTCCCTGGGCAAGGCTCGGACGCTCCTGGATGAGGTTCAGGCGGGGATATCTCCGTACGCTTTTATCGAGATCATGGCTTGTCCCGGCGGATGCCTGGGCGGCGGCGGGCAGCCGATCCCTACCGATACCGGGATCAGGATGAAGCGCGCGGAGGCCCTGTATCGCGAAGACAGGAATAAGGCGGTCAGGAAATCGCACGAGAATCCGGCGGTAGCCGCGCTTTACAAGGAGTTTTTAGACAAGCCGCTCGGCGAGCGGTCGCATCATTTACTGCACACGCATTATCATGAACGTGCGGTTGTATAAGAGATGAAACAGGTAAAAATGATGGGGACAAAAAAAAGGGGACGGTTCTATTTTTTTGCAGGATGCTCTTTCCCGGAAAAATAGAACCGTCCCCTTTTTTTTGTCTTTTTTTTGCCTATGCCTATGGATGATAATTTTATGGGACAGATGGAAAAACGGAACCAGTTTGCCGTCGA
>JBAZGE010000037.1:10479-18224 GCA_041653035.1 Candidatus Omnitrophota bacterium | reverse complement strand
ATGAAAAAGGCGGGTTGCGTTAACCCGCCTTTTTATATATGTGCCGAGGGAGGGAATCGGACCCCCCACGCCGGCCTTTTCAGGGCCGCGCTCTACCACTGAGCTACCTCGGCTTCGTCGTTCGCTATTGTCTGGGCAATACTTGTAATAGTAAACCTGGTTGCGCTCTCGCGCTTCCGCTAATGCTTGTTTCGCTCTTTTGGGACGCTCACTCCCCATAGGGGAAACTGCGTTTCCCCTTCTGGCGCTCCCTCGCGAAAATCGCTCAGTCGCTGTCATCCCCTTCCTCTTACTTCTTTCCTGCTTCCTTTAAGGGGAAAAAAGCTTTTTCCCCTTAAAATCCCCTTTGCTATGTTTTTAACAGCGCATGTTCCTTATCCAGCACGCGTATCCGCCTTCGGCGGATCGCTGTTAAAAACATATCAATCGCTATTGTCTATTTGCTTTAGATTTTACTTACACACTTACACACTTCTACACTACACTGGTGCCTGGTACTCTGATGCACGAGTGCTCTATTTTCCCTTGTTTTTCGCGATACATGGTACGCGCTACGCGATACGAACCTTCCGCACAAGAGCTTTTTTATTATACTACAAAGTCTTTGTAGCACAAGAGTTTTTTCCTGAACCAAAAGTGAGCAGTCCCTTTTTTACGGATTAGCCGGCTTGCTCCATGATCTTGACAAAAACCTCCTGCGCTTTGTTCATATCGGGAAGGTGAAGCTTGTTCCGGGCGGAAATCTTGATTCGGGTGGCGGAGCGCGTCATTTTTATGAGATGGACCCAGATCCGGCCGGACGGGCCTTCCACAAAGATGTATCCGGTGTTCTTGTCTTCGGTTTTAACCATACCATAAGCACCTGCTACATTCATGGAGGCATCCCAGAGGCTGTCATAGAGTTTCTCGGTGTCTCCCTGGATGGTGTCTTTGCTTACGGCGTAAACGGTTGCCCCTCCAAGAGCCACTCCCACCAGTAAGGGCGCGCATCCTGAAAGGTTCACGAACAAAATCCCGGCTAAAAGCGCAATTCTAATCCTTTTTTTCATTTCAGTTCCTTTTTTGAGAAGATTTTTACAAAACAAAATGCGTTCACCCCAGTATCATACCCCACGAACACACCAGAAATACCCATCCCAAAACGCTCATTTCAACGGATCCTTTCCGCTTGTTTCTTTCTCCGGCTCCAAGATATCTTTACCAGGATCCCCAGCACGGCAACACCGCCAGCAGGCCGGCGCGCGTAGCCAGAATAAAAGGTTTATTCGCCGCGGCCATGTTCTTCATAGAAATAATGGGCCGGAAAGCACAACATCATCGCCTTTAGACAAATAACTGGCATAGGTAAGAATAACTCCGATGCCCACGCTCAGGGTAAAAAATATCTGCCCGGCGGCCTCAAGCCATACTTTTGCCGACTTAAGCGCGGAAAAATCCGGGTTCCATCAAAATCCCATGCCATTGGCAATGTTCCAATCCGGCTTAAGCGGATCAGGAGTCCCAGGGTCAAAACCCTCAGCCCACCGCCGTTTGCCGCGGCCTTAGCCGGGAAGCGTAAAAAATTTCCCAGGCCGATAGCGGAACCCGCCACTGCCATGATGATACCTAACCGCGAGCCCCATTGATCTCTTTTTTCCGCCATAGACTTGTTCAGCCGGGTTAAGCTGTTAATGCGCGTTTCAGATCTACGGGTAACGGCCGGACTTTGAAATCATTACCGACGCACGCCCACACGGTTTTTGCCTCCACCAGGAGAATACCGTCTCTGGATATCTTCTGGTCGTAATGAACCGAGGAATTCCCCACTTTTGCGACTTTGGTATGAATACGGATGATATCCTGATAGCGCGCCGGGGATTTATAATTCACTTCCACGTGCACTACAGGGAACACCGCGCCTTTATCCGCCAGTTCCTTCAGGGAAATACCCCTGTCGGAGCAGAATTCCGTGCGCCCCTCTTCCATGAATTTCAGGTAATTGGCGTAATAGACCACGCCGCCGCAGTCGGTGTCGTGATAATAGATCTTTTTTTCTATAGAAAAATCTCCCATCTCCAATCTCCTTGTTGTCTTATTCTACTTTATTCTTCATGACACTAACCGGTCCCTGTGCAGATAGAACAGCGGAAAACGGGACCCCCAGCGTATCCATAACTATCTCGCCGCACTTCTGAGGCCCTTGCTCTCTGCGCATGCCGCGCTTTCCGGCAATGAAAGTCACGGTTTTGCGCGCCTTGACGCATGAGCCCAGGATCTTCCCGGTATCGGCATCCAGGCCGGAAGGAACATCCACGGAAATAACCGGTACCCCGGAAGCGTTGATACGCTCGATCATTTCTTTATAGATCCCCCGCACCTCGCCCCGCAGGCCTACTCCCAGCAAGGCGTCGACTATAAGATTATAGCGTAAAATTCTCCTTTTAAAAATAGATATATCGGGCCCGTCAACTTCGACGATCTTTTGTCCCAGCCGGCGCAGGATTTCCAGATTCATTGCCGCCTCATCCCGCGATTCCGCCGCTCTCCCGGCAATGTACACGTCCGGCCGGAGCCCGGAGGACATCAGATGCCGCGCGCATACAAACCCATCCCCGCCGTTATTCCCTTTGCCGCACACCACGGCAACGGTGCCTGCGCCCTTCATCATGCGCAATGCCTCGAAGGCAACCGCGCGGCCGGCATTTTCCATAAGCGCCAGAGTAGAAATACCGAACCGCTCCCGTAACTCCACATCTACGGCTTTAGCTGTTCCGGCAGTCAAGAAAAAATCCCCCCGGTTTCCGGCACTGCTAATTCTTTTTCGCATCGGCTTCCTGCGCGGTTTTCTTTTTCAGACGCTTGCCGTCCACAAAAGGAAACACCTTCCCGGCGATAAATTCTTTACCGTACGTGCTGGGAGAAGAAACTTCCACCCGCGTCGAGCCCGAGTCCACAGCCGTGAAGAACAATCCTACCGGAGTGGTATCGACTTCGGAGACATACACCGCGATCATCCCTCTCCCGCTGTCCTCGGCATATATGTACGCACCGATCTCTTTCAAAGCTTCCTTTGCCTTCCCGACAACGGCGGAATAATCCTTCTTGAAAACTTTAACCGCGGCATCTTTGCGCGATTCTTCCAGGGCACGGGTAGAAACCCCGGCAAAACCTTTCGCCCCTTCCTTCAGGGAAACACAACCGCAGGAAAAAATCAAAGATAATAAACAAAAAACTAAAAGTCTTGATCGGTACACCATATTCCCTCCTATTCTTTAATAAGCGCGCGCATCCTGTCGAGATGCTTCTTCGCCTCGGCCTCGCCTCTCAGGGCGAACTCTTCCGCCTTGTTCAATTCCATCCAGTGCAGGCCTCCCACATCCGGATGCAGGACGACATCGGCGAACTGCGCTTCCTTGTTCACCATCTCCGACTGCATGATCTCGAAACTGCTGAAGACGATATCCAAAATATTGGTCTTCAGCCGGTCTTTGACGTAATCTTTCAGGCTGAATTTTAACAACAGATCGTACCAGGCGTCTTTTTTGGGAAATTTTTCCACCGCGGGAGACTTATCCGCACCGGCCGCGTTCTCTTTCATCTGTTTAAACTGCCTCAAAACGTCTTCGCGGGAAGGGGTAACGTTAACGGCGATGATCTTCCGCACTCCTATTTCAACTAAGGGCTCGGTAGGCATAGGCATGATCACCCCGCCGTCGCAAAGCATCTCCTCCCGGAATTTAAAAGGCATAAACACCCCGGGCATAGCACAGCTGGCCATGATCGCGTCGATGAGCAGCCCCTTATCCAGTATCCTCCACTCTTTACGCTTCACGTCGCTGGCAACGATCTTGAGGGGGATGCGGGTGTCTTCGAAAGTCTTATTTCCCAGGCATCGCTTTAAAAAACTATACAGTTTGTTCCCCTTGATCAACCCGATGAAGGGAAAAGTCAAATCCACTAAACTCCATATATATTTCGGCTCTTTGAAAACCCGGGTGATCTCGATTATTTCCCGGCTGCTCCTGCCGATAGCCCAAAGGCTGGCAAGCAAAGCCCCCATACTCGAACCGGAGATAACGTCTATGGGGATCTTTTCCTCCTCCAGGA
This sequence comes from Candidatus Omnitrophota bacterium, assembly GCA_041653035.1. Taxonomy (GTDB): domain Bacteria; phylum Omnitrophota; class Gorgyraeia; order Gygaellales; family Profunditerraquicolaceae; genus JAQTZX01. Next base: position 14,138 of record JBAZGE010000037.1, on the reverse strand, counting down.
CTTTGAACACTCCCACGTGGCAAAACCCATAGGCAAAACCCACGCCCAAGGCAAGCCCAACCATACAATCACCGTCATTGCGGGCGATCCTGCGTATCTGGCGCGCGTATTCGCAGTCCGCGTTATCGATAACCGACCGGCGGGATATCCGGGCTTTCACCACGGGCAGGGCGGCGAATATATTATCCACTGTTCTTTTGCCCTCTTTTTCAGCCGCGGCGCGGAGAGGCTTTTCCCCATCGACGATAAGGCGTATCTTGGCGGACGGAAAATGCAGTTCATCCCTGAGCCGGTCACGCAAACGGTCCGCGCGCTTGAGGTCCGCCGGTTTCGGGCCGCTGAGGACATGAATGAGGTTCGACTGATTAAGGATATCAAAAATGAATTCCTCCTTGAATGAAGGCAGACTCAAAATGATAAAATGATAATCATTCACCAACACCCCGAGCAGATTGACTATCTTGCGCAGGCGGTATGCATCGTTAGAATTATAACGCAGGCAGAGAAGATCGATACCGGTTTTTTCTTTGATGATAAAACGCGCCAGATTTCCGACCTGTTTAAACGAATGAGAAAGATTAAACTCCTTTGCCGCCGGCCCCAGCGCCAATTCCACGGGCACCTGGAACGATTCAAGCTGCGGGACAGCCTCCAACACCGCCACCGATTTTCCGGTCTCTTTCTTGAGGCTAAGCGCAAGGTTGGTCACATAGGAAGCTCTATTCGCCTTCGCCGAAGCGCTGGAAACGGAAATAATGGTGGTCTCAAAAATGGTCTTCTGGTGCACGTCTTTACGTTTGAGCCTGCGGGAAAGGGTCTGGCTCAAATCAATAGCCAGACGAGGAATCCTTTTAAGTGTGGACATGAACGCTTCTTTAGGCATGTACAGGATCAGGCAGTCGTTCACCGCCCGCGCGGTCACCGAATGAGGATCTCCGGTCAAAAGAGAGATGATCCCGAAATATTTTCCGCGCGAGAGGTATTCCAATATCTTTTCACTCCCCTTTCTATCATCGGTATATACCACTACCCTGCCGAAAATGATGCAGTAAAACCCCGAAGGAGAGGATCCTTCTTTGTAAATGATCTGATTCTTACGAAATTCCGCCAACGATGTTTTTTTATCGATGAAATCCCATTCACGTTCGGACAGATCCGCGAATAAAGGGATCTCTTTTAAAATATAATGTTTATTGATAAAATCAGGTCTCATAGACGAATTTATCCGGTCTTCTGCTGCATTTCTTCCAAAACGTTGGCCTTGCATACGGCGGCGAATTTCCGCGCGCTTTCCCTGACGGTGCGCTTGTAGGTTTCGTAATCGACATCGATCAGCCCGAAACGCGGAGCAAAACCCTTGTCCCACTCAAAATTATCCGTAAGCGACCAGTACAGATACCCGGCTACCCGCACGCCCTGCTGTATGGCCGCGTGCACGCTCTTAAGATGCTCGGAGATATAATCCCAGCGCCGGTTATCATCCGGGGTACAGATACCGTTTTCCAGGATGCATACCGGAAGATTATACTTCTTCAGACGCAGGAGCAACGACAATAATCCTTCCGGGTACGTATCCCAGCCGAGCGTGTTCTTCGGGGCGGTGCTGTGTTTTTTTTCGCAGACATCCACCACCAGCCGGCGCGGGCTCCAACTGTCCACCTCGACCAGGTCACGGGTGTAATAATTCATACCGATAAAATCAACGGCTTTATGCCGGAGCACTTTCTCTAAAAAATCAAAGTTGAACAGGGCGTTCTTCAGATAAACGGAGAGTTTATTCCTGAACGTTGAATTGCACGGGACGAACGCGCGCAGATTCTTGGCAAAGGTGACCATGGGTAGAGGCAGGTTCTTCTTTCTATAAACAGCGTGTATGCTCCGGTATGCTTCGATGTGGGCGGCGCGAAGGATATCCGCCACCTTCATTCCTTTGCGCAAAGACCTTTCCTGCGGCGGCCAGTTACCCAGCACATACGACTGGTGGGCGTAGACCAGCGGCTCGTTTATGGTAACCCAGTATTTTACCTCTTCAGCGAATGCCTCGGCGATGATACGCACATACCGCAGGAAACTCCGTATTGCCCCGGGATCGAGCCATCCGCCTTTTTTAGCCAGCCACAACGGATTGGTAAAATGATGCAGGGTAACTACCGGTTCTATGCCGCGCTCCTTCAAGGCACGGATGACCTCTCTATAGTGCCCGACTTCCGCGTCAACCGTCATACCCTCTTCAGGTTCAACGCGGCTCCACTCGATGGAAAAACGGTGCGCGTTGTGGCCGAGTGATCGAGCCAGATCAAAATCTTCCTTGAACATCCAGTAGTGGCGGCAGGCATCGCCGGATTTTTCCCTGCGCGCCGTTGCCTGTTCCCAACGCCACCAGTCATTATGGATATTGCCGCCCTCGACTTGATGGCTGGAAGACGACGCTCCCCAGAGAAAATTTTGCGGAAATCTCATCATAGTTCCATATTATAACAGAAAAATATAGGGGCGTGATTATTTTTTTGGCTTGCACGCGGGTAATTATCCGGTACAATAACACCATGAATCTGATCTCTCTTTTTTTCATATCTTTCACCGTGGCCCTGTCCGGGGCGCTTGCCCCGGGGCCGTTACTGGCGACGGTCATCTACGAAAGTTCACGGCACGGGTTTAAATCCGGCCCCCTGCTCATACTCGGGCATGCCATTGCCGAGATCGCCATGGTCGCTTTTATCGCGCTCGGGCTTTCCAGGGTCATAAACAATCCCCTCATCCTGAAATTCATCTTCCTCTCCGGGGCGGTGATCCTTATCTTCTTCGGAATCAATATGCTCTACTCCCTGTCCAAAGTAACTTTCGACCTCAAAACTACCCGCAAAAAATCATCGGGATTGATACTGACCGGGTTCACTATGAGCCTGAGCAATCCTTATTGGTCGATCTGGTGGCTTACCTTCGGGATGGGAATGGTCTTAGGCGCGCAAAAAACGGGGGTAACCGCCCTGGCGGTTTTCTTTAGCGGTCATATCCTGGCGGACTTAGGCTGGTATAGTGTAATATCATTTGCCTTGAGCAAAGGAAAAAAGTTCATTTCCCTCAAGGCCTATAAAGGCATTGTCTTTATCTGCTCGATCACCCTGCTCCTTTTCGGGGCATATTTCGGGCTAACCTTTTTTAAATAAGTACTTTAAGCGCAAAAAAAATCCCAACTTTTGTTGGGATTTAAAAGAAAGCCGATAGGGGCGGCGAACACCGCACAACAACACCAACACCCTATTTCGGCAACCCAGCCGCCATATTGCCCACTGCCCCTCAGCTATCCCGCACCTCAAACACTCAAAACTGCGGGACAACGCCTTCCAGAGCAAAAGCAACACAGGCCCGAGGCTTTGTCACGCAAAAACCAGCAGCAAAAAGCCGCCGCATCTGCGTGGTCCCGCGACCTCCAGCGCACAACACCGGAAGCCGGCGGGACGCCCCCCGGTTTCCCGGGGTTTACCCTTATCGGCCTTAACAAATATAGCACACAATCATGCTAATTTCAAGCCGGGAAGTAAAAAATGTCATTTAACAACTAAAAGTGCACTGTTTTTAATAGGATTTAACAATTAAAAGTGCACTCCTCAAAAATGTGCCATACTTTCAATAAAAAGGGAGGTATGGCATTATGGAAC
>JBAZGE010000037.1:0-10469 GCA_041653035.1 Candidatus Omnitrophota bacterium | reverse complement strand
CACTTTTAATCGTTAAAGAGTGCACTTTTAAATTTTACGTAACAGCCGGGAAGTAAAAAAAAAAGGGGACGGTTCTATTTTTCTTGTTCCAAAAAACGTTGAAAAATAGAACCGTCCCCTTTTTTTTCGGTAGTTACACCAAGGAAAGGCTGACTTTGTTCTTTACAAAAAACGGTCCGCATAAACTATCTTGATACGGAAAAACCAGAGTCCAGGAAAAATGCCGGGGAGTAAAATACAAGTCCCCTTTAAAATTGTTCCCGTCCAGGAGTTTTTTCAATTCCGCGAAAGAGATAACTATAGCGGAAACCGCGCAGTCTTCCTCAAAAACAATCACTTCTTCTAAATCAGGAATGGGTTCTTGATTGATCACCTGAAGGGAATTATCATGTATAGGATAAAAATTGGATTTAAAATGATTCCAATCGTAACTGTTCCAACGGGTGTTGCTGCCGCAGCGGTAACAGTTATGCAGAAGGACTTTTGTCCCTTTGGCAAAAGCCTGGCGCCAATCTTTCCTGAACTGCAGGGTTTCTTCGATGCTCAATCCGCGCGCCTCTTTGAAATATTCCTTTAATTCCAAGATATTGGTAAATTCCATACACTTCCTCCTATCAATTTGTTGAAAAACCCTATTTAGGCAGTCTGCTCAAAAAGACTCAGATGATAAGCGCGCGCCAAGTTGCTGCGGAGGCGTATGTTACATATACGCCGCACAAAGCCACGCGGCGCGCAACGACGCAGATGAGTTTTTTCAGCAGACTGATAGTTGCCTATCCGGGGACGCTGATATAGATACCTATGTAATCGATCTCGCCGGCATTGATCCCCTCAGACGGCATCAGGCCGGATTCTTCTTTAATCCTGTTCCGCGGGTCCAATAGGTACACCCGCGAACCGTTGGTGATGATAATTTCATTTTTCACCGACCGGCTGGAATCGGAAAAAGTCTCGATCTTCTCGTTGTCCGGAGCCATAAAAAAATAACGGCAGTGCCGGAGATCGCCGAATGATTTACCGTTTAACGCGGCATAATACAGGGTATCGGCCATCGGAGGCAAGGATATGGAGGGGCACTTTCGCGCCGGCAAGAAAAACGGTACCGTCTCCCGGGATAGTCTTGATTATCGAAGGAGCGGTATGAGCAAAAATTTGATTTTGCGCGCCGGCCGCAAACGAAAGAAACAGACAAACCCTGGCGGTAAAAGAAAAAATATACACGGCTGTTTTTCTCGTGAACAAAACCACTGCCGAATTATCTGCCTGCTTCTACCGGAATCTCAGCGGTATTCTCGGAAGCGGAATTAAGATATTTACTAAGCGCTCCCCAAGTCTTCGGGCCGACTTTACCGTCCGCTTTCAAACCATTACCTTTCTGAAAATTTTCGATCGCCTGGCTGCTTTTGGGGCCAATCTTGCCGTCGATAGATCCGGTATAATAACCGGCATTCTTCAAAGCGGTTTGTATCTCTCGTTCAGAAGGCTTGAACGGACCTGAAGGAGGCAAGGGTTCGAGTTTTTGTTCGGCCGTGGGATCATTGGTCGTGGATACAATCATCCCCGAAGAAACTGATTCAGGGGGAGAAAAAGTCATTGCGCCGGGCTCTACAGGCGCGGAAGGAGAAACCGCGGGCTGACTGGAAAGCCTGTTTAAATCTTCAGGAGACATAGGTTGCTGCATTTCTTCCAGGGACTGCTGTTTTTTCTGGCATCCAAATACACATAATCCCACACACACCGCCAACACTACGAACAAAATCATTTTCATCTGCCCCGCTCCTTTCAGCGTATAAGGGTTGAAGGAGCCCCTCGTACGAAAAGCAAAGACTCCCTAAAACAATTTAAATGGCTGGTCGATTTTATGTTCTTTTCAGTTAAAAATCATTTTAATACTATAGACGAAAAAAGCAAGTAAAAAATATATTCGCTATGCTTTTGACAGCCTCTCTTTTACCAGGTCGCTGATCTCCTTGCCGTCCGCGCTGTCGCCGGCTTTAGACTTTACCTCTTTTATCACTTTACCCATATCCTTCATTCCCTGCGCGCCGATCGAGGAAACCGCTTCTTCGATAAACTTCTTGATCTCCTCTGCCGGCATTCCCGGAGGGAGGTACACTTTCAGAATTTCCATTTCCCGCTTTTCTTTTTCAGCCAGGTCAAGGCGGCTGCCCTTGGTGAACTGTTCAATGGAATCCTGATGCTGTTTTATCAGCCGTTTGATGACCACGATACAGTCGCTGTCGTCAAGGCGTTCTTTTTTTTTCTCGATGGCCTCATAGCTGAACTTGGCGCGTAGACAACTCAAAGTGGTACTTTTAAGGCCGTCCCGATTCCTCATCGCGTCTTTGTAATCGTTAAGGATCTTCTCTTCTATCATCACGCAAACCTCCTTTTCAAGCAAAAAATACAGACTTGTGGTTATTTTTTGCTCCATCGAAACAAACCATCCTGCCGAACAACGCCATCCTTTTCCGCAAGTCGCCGGCAGTGAGCGCGGCAGTCCGGTCCACACCGAAATCTTCAACGTTAAAAGAAGCGGCTACCGTCCCGTAAGCAATAGCCTTTTTCAAAACCTCCTGATTGATCTTTCCGGCCTTAGCCAGATATCCCATAAAACCGCCGGCAAAAGTATCCCCGGCGCCGGTAGGATCGACCACTTTTTCAACCAGGAACGCCGGCAGGCAAATCATGAATTTACCGGAATACAAAAATGACCCGTGTTCGCCTTTTTTTATCAGGATCGTTTCCGGGCCGAAGGAACGCAGAGATTTTGCCGCCTTGAGCAGATTGGCCTCACCGGTAAGACTCCTTGCCTCCTCTTCATTGGCCACAAAAATATCAACCCGCTGCAGAACACGCAAAAGGGAACTTCTTTTATTACTGATCCAATAATTCATGCTATCCAAGGCAACCAGGCGCGGAGAGCGCAGTTTACCCAACAGCGCAAATTGTATGTCCGGATCGGTATTGGCAAGAAAAATGTATTTGATGCCCCGCTCTTTCTCGGTAAGCTGGGGTTTGAAATCGGCAAGCACTCCCAGCGCGGTGTTCAGGGTAATCGCGCAATTCATGGAACCTTTATACTCGCCTTTCCAGCGAAAGGTACTCCCTTTATCTTTATACAACGATGAAGTACCAATGCCTTTCTTTCTAAAAAAATCGATGCGGGAAGGAGAGAAATCTTCGCCAATCACCGCGGAAAGGTGCACGTCGGTAAAATGCCGGGCGGCCATGGAAAAATGCGAGGCCGATCCGCCGAGGATATCCTTTCGCGATCCAAAAGGTGTTTTTATGGTATCCAACCCCACAGTTCCCAAAACCAGTACGCTCATCTTTCCTCCCTATTTAAAAAAATGACGGCCATTTTTCTAATGAATAAAGATTAACGTGAACACGCCGGCACCCAGGCAATAATAACCGAAATAATGCCACTTGGCTTTTGCCATTATACCCTTCAATAACCGCAGAGCGAAAAAGCCGGATAGGAAACTGAATATGAATCCGACGGCAAGGTTCCCGCCGTCAGCCTGCAGAGAAAAGTTTATATCTTTCGCCTCAAGCAGGGCGGCTCCCAGCACGGCAGGAATGGAGGCGATAAAAGAAAACCGGAAACTCGTCTCCCAGTCTAATTTGCGGAATAACAAACAGGAAACAGTCGTCCCCGAACGCGAGATCCCCGGGATAATGGCTATACTCTGAGCGATCCCCAGCGTAAAGGCATCCCGGATATTCAGCGTGTTTCTTTTAGAAACGGGGAATTTCTTAGTCAGGAGCAAAATGATCCCGGTCACCACCAAGGATACAGCCACCATGCGCGGCGATTTAAACACCCCTTCGAAAAAATCCTTGCCGGCAATCCCGATAATACCGGTAATAACCGTAACCAGCAGGACATAGCCGATCAGTTTCAAATCGCGCAGAAGCTTCAGGATATCTTTAAAAAAGAATATAACCAGTGCCAGGATAGTCCCCAGATGCATGATAACGGTGATGGCCACTGCCCCTTCGGCGATCCCGAAGAGTTTCTCGACTATCGCCAGATGCCCGGAACTGCTCACCGGAAAAAATTCGGTAAAACCTTGGATAATACCCAGAACAATATATTTAATCATTCGTGCTTTGCCAAAAATCTCATCATATCTTCCGGCAGGTCAACGGTTACGCTCACTGTCTTGCCGGTAACCGGATGCCTGAATTCCAGCGCCTCAGCATGCAGGCACAGCCGGTTGGCCCGGAGCGCGAAGTTGCGGCGGAAGGCGTATTTATCCTCGCCGACCAAAGGATGGCCGATGCGCGCGAAATGGATGCGTATCTGATTGGTCCGGCCGGTCAACGGCATGACTTCCATAATAACAAACCCTGTCCTTCTTTCAAGGATTTTATACCGGGTATGCGCGGACTGCCCGTCAATAGAAAACTTGATCTCCCCTCTTGCATTCTCGAATTGTCCGTGCGCAAAGGCGATGTAGGATTTTTTAACCTGTTTGCGCTTAAACTCCAACATCATTTTCTGCTGGATAACCTTCCCCTTGGCGTACACGATGAGACCGGAAGTTTCCCGGTCAAGGCGATGGCAAGGATGAACGCGGTATAACAATCCGCGCTCTTCCACGTCTTTATTCAGGATATCGGTAAGCGTACGGGAATCCTTGACCGGGGCGGGAACGGTAAGCAGGCCGGCGGGTTTATTCACAACCAACAGCCAGTCATCTTCAAAAACGATCTTTATATTGTGCAGCACGATTTTTCTCTCTCTTATACGCTGAAAATTATTACCGGTTACAAACTGCTAAATGATCTCCAACATGCGATCGATAGCTTTGCGTGCGCGGGAACGGATGGAATCGGATACCCGCACTTCTTCGCGTAATTCCTGGAGTGAAAAAAGGATCTTATCCAGGGTGGTCCGTTTCATGTTCGGGCATACCGCCCGTTCGGAAGCGGGATAGAATTCTTTATCCGGATTGTCCATCTTTAAACGGTAGAGGATACCTACTTCCGTGCCCACGATCATTTCTTTAGCCGGAGTTTCTTTGGCGAATTTTCCCATACCGCTGGTGGAAAGCACAGCGTCGGCCATTTCCACTACTCCCGACAGGCATTCCGGATGGACGATCACCTTGGCTTTGGGATGGAATTTCTTCTCCCGCTGAATGTCCTCGGGCAATATCCGCATGTGCGAGGGACAGAAGCCGTTCCATAAAATAAGTTTTCTTCCGGTCTTTTGGGCAACGTAATCACCCAGGTATTTATCCGGGACAAAAATAATCTCTTTTTCGTTTTTCAGGTAATTCACCACCGCCACCGCGTTGGTCGAGGTACAGCAAATATCCAGTTCCGCCTTTACTGCGGCGGAGGTATTCACGTAACCCACAACCACCGCCTTCGGATGTTTCTTTTTCAAATCTATAAGCTCTTGCGCAGTTATCATGTTGGCCATCGGGCATACTGCGCTCGCGTCGGGCAGAAGAATGGTCTTGTCGGGGCAAAGGATGGAGGCGGTTTCCGCCATGAAATGCACGCCGCAGAACACGATCACTTTAGCCTCGGTCTTGGCGGCGATACGGCTGAGTTCCAATGAATCGCCCCGGAAATCCGCCACTTCCTGCACCTCGGCAAGCTGATAATTGTGGACTAAAAGCACCGCGTTGCGCGTTTTCTTGAGTTCCTTGATCTGTTTTACCAGATCGCTGTCTTTTATCTGTTTTTTTTGCATATACCTACTCCAATACTGTATCAATTATTCCGCCGCCGGCCACCGTATCGCGGTCATAAAAAACCGCGGACTGGCCCGGAGTTACGGCGAACTGCGCCTCTTTAAATGCTGCTTTCAGTTTTTTCTGATGGGGTATGACCCAGGCAGGCGCTTCTTTGTGATTATACCGTATCTTTACCATAAGAGCAACTTTCTTTTTCAAAGGCGCCCGGATAAAATGCGCCTGTTTAACCAGGAATACTTTTTCCAGGACATCTTTTTTTCCCCACGGTTATGGTGTTCTTCCGCAGATCAATGCCGGTTATATATGCCGGATACCCCAGCGCAATACCTAAGCCTTCACGCTGGCCGATGGTATAAAAAGCGATACCTTTATGCGTGCCTACCTGCGCGCCCGCGGCATCCAGTACCGCGAATCGGGTACCGGGTCCCGATCCAAAGCTGTACCGGGTACAGCCTTGATCTTGTACCCGGTACCGATTCGAAGCTGTACCGGGTACAGAGCTAATCGGGAACCTGTCCCCTTACTCCTGGTCCCGATAGTAATCTTTCAACATATCCATGAACTCCGTGTCCCTGGCGCGGGTATCTCCGCCTACCATGTCTTCTATATCGATATCGCCGAAGATGTCGTTTGAGGCGCCTTCCACTTGTATGTATTTATCCAAAATACCGCCTTCTTCCAGGAAACGCGATACCCGGGTGAAAATCGTATTACTCTCGCTGAAATAACTACGCGGTGAACGATCGATATGCGGCTTCAATAAGAAAAGGTTCTCTTTTGCCCGGGTCAGGGCCACGTAAAAAAGCCTGCGTTCCTCCTCAATGGCATCGCTGTTTTCAAGAGATTTGTAGGACGGGATATGCCCCTCAGCCACGTAGATCACGAAAACCGTCTGCCACTCCAGCCCTTTCGCGGAATGAACGGTGGAAAGGGTGATCTGAGAATCGTCTTTATCCCCCCTGCCCGCTTCAATGATATTGCGTTCGGGAGGCTCAAGGGCCATATCCACCAGGAATTGCTCAAGCGAAGAATAACGCGCGGCAATGCGCTCCAGGGAATCAAGATCATTCAGGCGTTTGTTGAAATCGTCGTATTTCGCCTTGAGGAGCGGCTGATAGTATTTAATAAACTCATGCATGAGCTCCGCAGGCGTCTGTTTGGCGCTGTCGGTTTCCCGCAATAGTTTGAACAAAGTCTGCATGTCTTCGGTTTTGGAAAAGGCGGTTTCCTTCAGGTCGAACCCCTGCTTCTTGCCGATGATCTCTTCTATGATGCGCTCGGCGGTCTTTTGCCCCACGCCGCGCATGAGCAATAAAACCCGGTACCAGCTCACTCCGTCCAGGGGATTGTGCATGATGCGCGCGTGCGCCATTACATCTTTGATGTGCGCGGCCTCCACGAATTTCTGCCCGCCGTATTTGACGAAAGGGATATTACGGTTGGTAAGCTCGATCTCCAGGTCGTTGGAATGCCAGCCGGAACGGAAGAGCACGGCGATGTCGCTCAGCTCTGCCCCTTCTTCCCGGAGCTCCAGTATCTTATCGGCGATGTATTTGGACTGGACGTGCTCATCCCGGGCATCCACGAAGACCGGAATATTATCACCCGATTTTTTGGTATAGAGATTCTTTTCAAACTTCTCTTTGGCGGAACGGATGATCTCGTTGGTAAGGTTCAGGATCGGCTGGGTGGAGCGGTAATTCTCCTCCAGGGTGATGATGCGCGCGTCTTTAAAAATCTTTGGGAAATCGATGATATTCTTAAAATCCGCTCCCCGGAATGAATAGATGCTCTGGGAGTCATCACCGACCACCATGATATTCTTGTGCGCGGAAGCAAGCAAACACACCACATACGCCTGGAGTTTATTGGTGTCCTGATACTCATCCACCATGACATATCTGAATTTCTGAGACAGGGCCGTGCGCACGTCCGCGTGTTTGGTAAGCAGTTCTTTCAGATACACCAGCAGGTCGTCGTAGTCCAGCAGGGATTTCGTGCGCTTATAATTCCGGTAGGCGTCGCGGATCTTGATGATCTCTTGCTCCCATTCTATGAATTGCGGATACTCCTCGTACAATACCACGCCCAGTTCTTCGGAACGGTTGACGCTGCGGGAGATCACCTCCAGAAGCGTGGACTTGCGGGGGAAACGCTTATCCGTCTTGTTAAACCCGAGCTGGGTGCGCACCAGGTTCACCGTATCCTCGGCGTCGGACTGGTCCATGATGGAATAATTATTGCTCAGGCCCAGGACGCCGGCGTATTTACGCAGGACCGAATTGGCGAAAGAATGGAATGTCCCGCCGGACACTTTCGAACAACGGTCATCCAGAAGCAGTGAGGCACGGCGCAGCATCTCTTCCGCCGCCTTGCGGGTAAAAGTCAAAAGAAGGATCTCTTCGGGTTTAATACCCTTTTCCACCAAGTGCGCCACCCGGTAAACCAGGGTGCGGGTTTTGCCGCTCCCCGCGCCGGCAATAACCAGGTACGCGCCGTCAATTGAACGCACCGCCTCCAGTTGCGCAGGATTAAGTTCCTTTTCGTAATCGATTTTTCTGTGCATATATTTCAATCATCGGAGGTAAGGACAGAACACTGTTCTGTCCTTACGTATAAGTTTATCCTCGAAAACGTACCTATTGTACTATGTAATTATTCCGTCGCAAACAACTATTTTTGTTTGAGTATTTCCGGGCAGAGAGGAATGCAACGGCTTTAAAAAAACAGGCCGGTCTCCCGTAAACGCGGGAAACCGGCCAAAAATGAGCAGTTCGTCCAATGTCGAAACCCGATCTCGCTTTCTCCTAATGACGGTCGACTCGCCTATCTTTTACATCGTCCCTATTGGTAATTGTCGTAGTCCCCTCCCAGTTCGAAGTCGCAGATTGAGCTTCTGTCATTGTATTATAACTTCCGCCGCCGCCGGAAGAATTTGATGCGAAATACTGATGCTCGTCACCGGAAGATCCCGAACTTCCACCCCCGCCGCTGCCTTTCGTTACCGGACTTTTCCATTCCCCGTAACTGGTGTGCGAATCAACATTGAGAATCTGTTGTTCACTGTCGATCAACTGCGGGGCGGTGTAGGTCTCATCAAACTCAACGCTTTCCACGGTTACTTCTTCAAGCAATTTTGTATCCGTGGAAACCTTTTCAAGTTCATCCCCTGTCAAAGTGTAAGATTTCAGACTGAGTGCCGCGGGTTGTTCCGTCTTTCGGGTATCGACTATGGACCTATCCCCTGCCGAATAAGCTTCGCGGGCTACGGACAGGAGAGTTTCCAAATTAGCCGCACCGTCAAATTCATAATCCTCATCCTGACTGAGTTCTTTCAAAGATACGGCGTTCCCGGTGTGCGGATCGACGGTCATGCCTGTCTGACCGTCACCAATCAATTCTCCCTGTTTCTTAGCGACATCGCGGCTTACCGTCCGGGAAGAAGCTTCTTCTATTTTCTGCTCACCATTAACAGGCTCTCCTGCGGCGGCAGTCACGGCCTCCATCTTTTCAGCAAAGCCCCCTCCCTCTCCGGAGTCGGAAGGACTACCGGCATCTTTGGGAATGTCTATCGTCTTTACGCCGGAACCGGCAGTCGTGCCGGAACGCACAGAACTGAGCGCAAGGGGCCCCTGATTACCGGTACTCGTATCCACTACTCCACCCGGCTTTCCGGTACTGGTGTCCGCTGTTTTCCCGCTGGAAGGGGTAAGGACCTCGGTGTCATATGTCTGTGTTACCGTAAATTCTCCGAAATTCTTGAAATTCCCAACCGTCAAATCCATCGATCCATCCAGGCGCGCGCCGCTGTAGGTATTAAATTTGCCGTACGTGGTGATATCCCAATTTGTTACCGTCCTTGTTTGGCCAAGGATATTGGTCTCCGGAGTACCTTGGACTTGCTGACTGTCAACGCTCCACTGATCTGTCAAAGTTATCGTAGAAGGCGATTGTAAGCTGAAATCCACACTGGAGCCGACGACAATACCGGTCCACCAATCACCTGTTTGAACCTCAGTCGTTGAGGAAGGATCGGCGGATGTTCTCGTCCAAGAACCATCCCCCTGCATCTCCCACCCGAAACTTTCCCACGCACCGCCCGACTGACCGGTTGTCGTTTCTTCCGTGTTGCTGCTTACGCCGGTACTTTCCATAGACGCCATAGCCGTTCCGGACGACTGCCATCCGGACGTTCCATACGTATCGACTCCGCTGGAATCAGAAACAGTAGAAATATCGGAACTGCCCACATCGCTAAAACTCTCCGAAAAACCGGTTTTTGAACACAACAACAATACTGCCATTACCAGATAAAAAACAAATACTTTTTTACCCATGTTTCCCCCTTTCGGTGACCCGATCCGATACCACCCCCTAATAAACAATCCGTATATTCAAAGGCAAATTTCCCAATAAAAGGAGTACTGCGAGAAAGTTTGCACGGACTAAGGAAATAAAATTCCCCCAAATACGAGGCCTTTTTCCTATCCGTGGCTGGAAGGAATTACTTTGAAGAAGTAAGAATCGCAAATAGAACCGAAGGCTTGTTAATAAAACTCTTTATAAAACAGCTTAATAACTACGTGAAAAAAAAACCGTTCGTCCACCATAAATATACCACGATCCATCTATGTTGTCAACTTCCGGGAACACAATTTTGTATTACTTTACATTCTTACTTCTGGCCGTAACTTTTTTGCTTTAAGACAACCCGCAATTTCTCCAGGGCATCGGCGACTTCCTTAAACT
>JBAZGE010000036.1:0-19432 GCA_041653035.1 Candidatus Omnitrophota bacterium | reverse complement strand
GATTCTATACGGTAGAAAATGTGAATAAAATGTGAATGTCGTGTATAAAATTAAATAAGAAAAACTAAAAGAAAAGAAACAAAGCTAAAAGTTAAGTTTTGCTTTCCGACGGTGTTTTGAAAATTGTAACTTATTGCAATCAGCGCCCATAGCTCAACTGGATAGAGCGCTAGCCTTCGGAGCTGGATGTTGCAGGTTCAATTCCTGCTGGGCGCGGGTTTTTCGTTATCGGTCCGTGTAATTGTTACTGCGCTGTTTTTCCCTCTTCACTTTTTCCCACCCGTGTGAAGCTATTTTTGTGAAGCTATTTTCTTGTTATATAAGAACTTAAATGGTATAATCAAAATATTAACCCGATTGACAAAGGAGGAGGTGATAACGATGACTTTATTAGGGATTGATGATCCGAAAGTCTGGTCCGTTTATCTTCTGTGCATCCTGAGCGCGGTGTTTTGTGTTATCTATGGAGCGGCTAACTGGAACAAGGGGGATGATCCGATTACCTCCGAAGATAAAAAATGGGTGGAGGACGAAAAAAAAGTGGAGGAAGAACTTTAAGGAGGCAGTATGGATAATATTCTCATCCTGACAATCGTTGTTGTCGCGTATCTTTTCATGATCGGATACCTGGGATGGTACGGTTATCGTAAGACTAAGAATGCCCTCGATTACCTGGTGGCAGGCAGGAGCGTTCATCCCGTGGTCATGGCTCTTTCGTACGGGGCTACGTTTATCAGTACTTCCGCTATTGTCGGTTTTGGCGGCGCGGCCGCTCTTTTCGGCATGGGGCTCTTGTGGCTTACCTTTCTGAATATTTTTATAGGTATCATCATTGCTTTCATCGTCTTTGGAAAACGCACCCGGAGAATGGGCCACAGTTTAGACGCGCATACGTTCCCTGAGCTTCTGGGAAAAAGGTTCAATTCAAATTTTATACAGGGATTCAGCGGCCTGGTTATTTTCTTTTTTATGCCGATTTATGCCGCCGCAGTTTTAATAGGGGCCGCCCGTTTTATAGAGACGACCTTTGCCCCCAACGTGAATTTCACGGTCGGGTTGTTGATCTATACGCTGATCGTCTGCGCCTATGTCATGGCCGGCGGCCTCAAAGGGGTTATGTATACCGACGCGCTTCAGGGCGCGATCATGTTCGTGGGGATGCTTGTTCTCCTGGTGTTTACCTATATGAAATTAGGCGGGGTGGTGACCGCGCATCAGGCTTTGGCCGGTATAGCGGATAAGGTTCCGGCAAAGCTCATTGCCGGCGGGCATCTTGGCTGGACCCAGATGCCTGCTACTGCGTCACCGCTCTGGTGGAAGCTGGTAACTACCATTGTCATGGGCGTGGGGCTCGGGGTTTTGACCCAGCCGCAATTGGCGGTGCGTTTTATGACCGTCAAGAGCAATAAAGAGATCAACCGGGCGGTTCCGTCCGGCGGGATTTTCATTCTTGCCATGACCGGGGTTGCTTTTGTGGTCGGCGCTCTTACCAACGTATATTTTTTAAATAATCCGCAGTTCGGGAAGATATCCCTGGATGTGGCGGGGGGGAATATCGATAAGATTATTCCGACATATATCAACAGCGCGATGCCGGTTTGGTTCGTGTATGTGTTTATGTTGACTCTTTTGGCGGCAGCAATGTCCACTTCCAGTTCACAGTTTCATACTATGGGCACCGCGATCGGAAGGGATTTTTTCGAAAGGATACTTTTGGGAGGCAGACAGTCGCGTTATACGGTATTGATTACCCGTATAGGTATTCTGGCCGGGGTTCTGATCACCGTACTGCTGGGGTATAGACTGCCGGGCAGTATTATTGCCATTGCCACCGCGATCTTCTTCGGATTATGCGCCGCTACGTTCTTGCCCACGTATATCGGGGCGCTTTTTTGGAAAGGGACGACCAGGTCCGGCGCCATCGCCAGTATGTTCGTGGGGTTTTTCGGGACGCTTTTCTGGCTGTTGTTTGTCCATCAGGCGGAATCGGAGCCGCTGGGGATATGCAAGTTCATCTTTAATAAGCCTACCCTGGCTCCGGCTCCCTGGACTATGGCTGATCCGGTGATCGTGATACTGCCGATCTCGCTGGTGACCGTTTTTCTGGTGAGCTTTTTTACCAGGAAAATGCCGAAAGAACACGTGGAGCATTGTTTTAAGCATATAGCATAGTTCGCTGGTCGAAGCTCGCAGGCGGAGGATATGTTTATCCTTTGCCCGCGAGTTTCGATTTTTCTTTGCGATAAACCGGTTGTATTTCCGCATCTCTATAAAATCTGCCGCTTATATACGAGCGGTGGATTTTTTCATGTATGGAAAAAAATCTATCCAGGAACACTGTTTTCCTTTCCGGTGACGAAGCCCTCGCCCAGGGGGCCTACGAAGAGGGGTTAAGGTTTGCCGCCTCGTATCCCGGGACTCCCGCTTCCGAAATCCTAGAATACCTTTCTTGCCGTAACGAGGTCGATACCCAGTGGTCGGTTAATGAGAAGGCCGCGTTTGAGGTCTCTCTCGGTGCTTCCATCGCCGGATGGCGCTCTCTCTATGCCTCCAAACATGTAGGGCTGAACGTGGCCATGGATCCGTTAATGACCTCCGCTTATACCGGCGTGAACGCGGGTTTCGTAGTGGTAACCGCCGATGACCCCGGGATCCATTCTTCCCAGAATGAGCAGGATAACCGTCTTATCGCCAAGTTTGCCAAGATTCCGTTGATCGAGCCTTCCAGCCCCGCGGAAGCGCGGGAATTCGTGAAGGTCGCTTTATCGCTCAGTGAAGAGTTTGATACTCCGGTATTGCTCCGTCTTACGACCCGGATCGCGCATACCAAGGAAAACATGGTTATCGGGAAGAGGAAAGAGATCCCGCCCCGCGTCTTTAAGATAAATACGGAAAAATATGTGATGGTGCCCCGCAACGCCTATCAGCGGCATATTGTGCTTGAGGAAAAACTCGCGCGCCTGCAGGCATACTCGGAGAGTTCACTTTTGAACAGGATGGAGTTAAAAAATAAAAAGATAGGGTTTATTACCGGAGGGGTTTCTTATCTGTACGCCAAAGAAATGTATCCGGATGCTTCTTTTTTGAAGCTGGGGTTTGGATTTCCTTTCCCGGCGCGCAAGGCCAAGGCGTTTGCCTCCCGTGTCAAAGAGGTTGTGGTGTTGGAGGAACTCGACCCTTTTTTCGAGGAACAGGTGAAGCTTGCCGGGATTCGATGCAAGGCTAAAAAATCGTCTTACCGGATAGGAGAGTTGCGTCCGGAATATATCCCGGATATTGTTAAGGGAAAAGGAAAAAAGAAAGAAACGGGCCGCGCGCGCAAACCGGTTATGTGCCCCGGGTGTCCGCACCGGGCCGTGTTCACGGTTTTGAAAAAGTTGAAGGCCGTTGTTGCCGGGGATATCGGGTGTTACACGCTGGGAGCGCTTCCGCCGATGAACAGCCTGCATACGTGCGTATGCATGGGAGGCGGCATTACCGTTATGGACGGGATGGGCAGGGCGCTGGGTAAAAATATCGCGGGCGTTATCGGAGATTCCACCTTTGTGCATTCGGGTATCACCGGATTGATCAATATGGTTTACAATAAGGCCAAAGGCGTGGTGATCATTCTGGATAACGGCACTACCGCTATGACCGGCAGTCAGCCTCATCCGGCCACTGGCAGGACAATCAAGAAAGAAGAGACCCGGCAGCTGCGGCTGGAGGAATTATGCAGGGCGTGCGGCGTGGATGCGGTCGATGTTATCGATCCCCGGGATCTCAAGGTTTTGGAGGCGGGGGTGCGGAAACGGCTGGAAGGAAACGCCCTTTCCGTGATCATTGCCCGGGCGCCGTGCAAATTGATCGACCGTACCCGGGCGGCTGTTCCTTCCTGTCGGGCAGAGAAGTGTAAAAAGTGTTATCTCTGCCTGGGTATCGATTGTCCGGCGATAATAAAGCAGGAAAACGGTTTGGTCAAGATTGATCCTTTGATTTGCAGCGGGTGCAACCTGTGCGTGCAGGTATGTCCGTTCGGGGCGATAAGCAGTAAGGCGGTATAATGAAAAAACAAAATACGGTTAATATCTTATTCTGCGGCAGGGGAGGCCAGGGGGTATTGGCCGCGGCCGAGATCTGCGGCTGGGCGGCAGTCCTTTCCGGTTTCCACGTGAAGAAATCCGAAGTGCATGGGATGTCCCAGCGCGGCGGTTCGGTTGAGTCGCATTTGAGGTTCGGGAAGGAAGTTTTTTCCCCGCTTATCCCCAAAGGTGAAGCGGATATTATCGTTTCTTTTGACGGGGAGGAATTTGCCCGGTTGAAGGGATTTCTTAAAAAGGACGGTATCGGGCTCGCCGATGGTGTGAACAGAGGGGAAAAGGAGTTGAAAGATCAGAGACGATATCTCAATGTTTTTGTCCTGGGCGCGCTTTCCCGGCATCTTCTCATAGATGAACACCGTTGGCTGGAAGCCATAGAGATCGTGTTTGCGGGTAAGAGCCCGCAGAAAAATAAGGACGTGTTTTTGAAAGGGCGAGAGCACGGCGCAGGAACAAAGGAGATGCGTTATGATCTGGAATGAACGAATGGAGTGTATGGCTCCCGAGGAGCTGAAAGAGTATCAATCGGAACGGCTGAAACGGGCCGTGGATTACATTTATCATAATTCACCGTTGTACAAAAAAAAGCTGGATGCAGGCGGGGTTGATCCGGCGCTTATAAAAAGGATCGATGACATCGGGAAGCTGCCGTTCACGATCAAGGAGGATCTTCGCGACGCCTATCCGTTCGGTTTGTTTTCCCAGCCGCTTGATAATATCGCCGAGATACATGTTTCAAGCGGGACCACCGGTAATCCGACCGTGGTGGGGTATACCAAAGAGGATGTCAAACTGTGGTCGGAGGTGATGGCGCGCGCTTTGTGCTGCGCGGGAGCGAAACCCGGAGATATGGTCCAGAACGCATACGGATACGGTTTATTCACCGGCGGTTTGGGGGTGCATTACGGTGCTTTGGAAATGAGGTTGACCATTATACCGTCTTCGTCCGGGCAGACCAAGCGCCAGCTTAAATTGATGAATGATTTTAAACCGCGCATCCTGACTTGTACTCCCAGTTATTGTTTGTATATGGCTGAAGAGGCACGGGAACTCGGTTTGGATCCGCGGAAGAGCAGTTGGGAGATCGGGATTTTCGGCGCAGAACCGTGGAGCGAATCCATGCGTAAAGAGATAGAATCGACCTGGAACCTGCTGGCTACCGATATATACGGATTATCCGAGATCATCGGGCCGGGAGTGGCGCAGGAGTGTAAGCATAAAAAAGGACTGCATATTTGGTGGGATGTTTTTTATCCGGAGGTTATTAATCCCAAAACCGGCAAGCACGTAAAAGAGGGGGAACCCGGAGAATTGGTGGTCACCACCCTTACCAAACTGGGGATGCCTTTGTTGCGCTACCGTACCCGGGATATCGTGAGCATTAATTATGGGGTCTGTAAATGCGGCCGGACTTCGCCGCGCATCAGTAAGGTCGCCGGCAGGACCGACGACATGATTATCGTCAGGGGGATCAACGTTTTTCCGTCCCAGATCGAGCATGTCCTGTTGGGTATCGAAGGCACCAAGCCGCATTATCAGCTGGTGGTGGACCGCAAATCCGGTAAACTGGATGAGCTTGAAATACTGGTGGAAGTGGAACAGAAGATATTCTCTGATGAGGTCAAGCAGTTGAGGATATTGGAAGAGAAGATCGCCCGGGAAATTGAATCTGTGCTGGGGGTTTCCTCGAAAGTAAAACTGGTGGAGCCCAAGACTCTCGAGCGGAGTGAAGGGAAGGCGAAGCGGGTGGTTGATAAGAGAGTGGTGTGAGAGGTTTGTGCATAAGTGCATAGGTGCATGAGTGCATGGGTGCGGAAGATCGAAAGGGAGGGAGAGATGAAATTGACTCAGATTTCCGTGTTTCTTGAGAATAAGCAGGGGCGGTTATACGAAGTATGCGCGTTGTTGGGGAAAAACAAGATCAATATCCGGGCTTTGACCATTGCCGAGAGCGAGGAATTCGGGATATTGAGGATCGTGGTGGATAAGCCGGATGCCGCCATGCGTGTTTTAAAAAAGAACGGCTTTGTAGCCAATCTTACCGATATCGTGGCCGTGGAAGTGAACGACCATCCGGGCGGGTTAGCCGGGATATTAAAAGTCCTGTGCGCGAATAATGTCAACGTGGAATATATGTATGGTTTTGTAGAGCATTCCTCGGATAATGCGCTCCTTGTTTTCAGATTCGAGGATATCAATAAAGCGATCAAAGTATTGAGCAAATATAAGATCGGGATCGTGGGAAAAAAGGATCTCGTTAATCTCTAAGATGGGAAGGGATATGGAGATCAAATACTGGAATAAGGAATTTGAAACTCTGGACAAACAGTCGCTTAAGAAACTTCAACTGGCCCGCCTGAAGGAAACGGTATCGCACGCCTTGAGGACTCCTTTTTACAAGGCGCGTTTGAAGAAGGCCGGAATCAACGGCCCCGAGGACATTAAAACGCTTGACGATCTGAAAAAGATCCCGTTCACCACCAAGGATGACCTGCGGGAATGTTACCCGAATGGTTTGCTCTCGGTGCCGCTTGACGAGGTGGTACGCATCCATACCTCCAGCGGAACGACCGGTACCCCGACCGTGATCTATCACACCGGGGAGGATATCGACCATTGGACGGATTTGGTGGCCCGCTCGATCACGGCCACCGGCGCCGGTAAGTCCGATGTTTTTCAGAATATGATGAGTTACGGTATGTTCACCGGAGGGCTCGGGCTTCACTATGGGGCCGAGCGCGTCGGGATGACCGTTATCCCTATCGGCGGAGGGAATACCAAACGTCAGATACAGCTGATGCGTGATTTCAAGACTACCGTCCTGCATCTGACCCCGAGTTACATGCTGCATATTCACTCAAAAATCGGGGAATGCGGTTTTTCAGTCAAATCCCTTAATCTTAAAAAAGCCTACCTGGGGGCCGAACCGTATTCGGAGAATACGCGCGGGAAAGTGGAAGATTTGTTCGGCATCGACGTATATAATTCGTACGGGTTAAGCGAGATGAACGGGCCGGGGGTAGCTTTTGAATGCGTGCATAAATGCGGTATGCATACCTGGGAGGATGCCTATATATTGGAAATAAACGATCCGAAAACCCGGGAAGACCTGGGGGCGGAAAAAGAGGGGGAGATCGTTTTCACCACCTTGACCAGAAAGGCCACCCCTCTTTTAAGATACCGGACACGGGATCTGGCTTTTGTGCACAAGGGGGAGTGTAAATGCAAACGGGCGCACCGGCGGCTTTCCCGTCTTACCGGCAGGACCGACGATATGTTGATCGTTAACGGAGTGAACGTATATCCATCACAGATAGAAGAAGTGATCATGCGCATTCCCCAGGTGGGAAATAATTACCAGATTTATCTGGAGAAAGAAGGGACGCTGGATAAGCTGATCGTGAAAGTGGAGATCTATTCCAAGATGTTCGGCGGGGATTTGGGGGAGATAGAGGCTTTGAAAGAGAAGGTTAAAATAGAGTTGCGCGCGGCGATCGTGATAAATGCCGCCATAGAATTGCATGAGCCCGGTGTCTTGCCGGTGTTTGAGGGGAAGGCGAAGCGAGTGGTAGATACGAGGCAAAAATTGTAAATTTCGTTTAGCGTTTGGCGTTTTGCGTTGGAGGTTTTGCGTTCTATGCGCAATAACGTAATAACGTAAAACGATTGAAACGGAGGGCTTATGGCCAAACAACTGCATATTTTTTTAGAGAACCGGCCGGGAAGACTGGAAGCGGTAACGCAGGCATTATACGACAGTAAAGTGAATATTATCGCTTTTACCATACAGGACCGGGGTGATTTCGGTTTGATGAAGCTTATGGTAAATAAGCCCGAACAGGCCTACCTGGCGCTGGCGGATAAGGGATATGCCTGCGCGCTCAAAGATGTGGTCTTTATTTCCGTGCCCGATAAACCCGGTAATCTAAGCCGCCTTGCCACTCTGCTTTTGAAAAATAAGATCAATATCATCGATGCCCACGGGTTTGTGCTTGATCCGGCTAAAGTCGGGATATGTTGTTTGGAGCTCGATGAGAAAGATATGAAAAAGATCAGGAAGATACTCGCCAAGGGGAAGTTTAGAGTGCTCGATGAGAAAGAACTATACGAGATATAGTGGTCAACAAGAGGACCGTTAGTATCATTGTTTTTGTTAATTCCGTCCGGGAAGCTGAACGATATTAACGATCTTTTTATCAACCAACTTCTGGCGACACCATGATTATCGACATTCACACTCATGCTTGGCCGGAGAAAGTCTCCCAAAAGGCCAGAGAGAACCTCGAATCCATTTTTAAGACGCCCTTTGTCGGCGATCCTACCGTTCATACGCTCCTGCGTTACATGGATAAAAATGATATCTCGGTGAGCGTTATCTGCGCGGTAGCCACCAGGCCCGAGCAGGTCCCGTCCATAAACAACTGGCTTTTCGGTGTCCGGGGAGAAAGGATCAGGGCTTTTTGCGCCTTGCATCCCGAGTATGTTTCCTGGAGAGATGAGTTGGCCCGTATCAAGGAAAAAGCCGACGGCGTAAAACTGCAGCCGGAATTCCAGAATTTCTATGTCGATGATAAAAAAATATATCCGGTATATGAAATGATGGAACAACTCCAATTGCCGGTTCTTTTCCATTGCGGGGAGGAACTCTCCGGGACCATGCTTGTCCGTTCTTCAGCCGTCCGGATCCTGAAAGTCAAAAAAGACTTTCCCCGCCTTACTATTATCGCCGCGCATTACGGGGGGTTCAGATTATGGGAAGAGGTAGAGAAATACCTGATCGGCACGGATGTTTTCTTAGATACGGCGTTCTTTTTCGGATTCCTCCCGCGTGAAAAAATAATACACCTGCTTCTTGAGCACCGTAGTGACCGGCTGCTTTTTGGTTCCGATTTTCCTTTGGTGGACCAGAAAAAGGATCTGGATTATCTCGCCGGGTTGGATGTCCCGGATGATCTCAAGGAACGGATACTCTATCGTAATGCCCGTGAATTGTTGGGAATATAACCGTCGGCACAATGACTGAACAGCATACCGGATAACATATCATACGCATGCGGTGAGCACTATTTTTCAGCGAACGGCTGACTGAAATTTTAGTCAAAAAAGTGGATAAAAGCCGGTTGTGATGGTAAACTTATCTCGCCAAAGGCTTTTAAATAAGAAAGATCGTTAAACGGGAGGGCAGGATGAGCGGTGAAATTTATTTGACCCGCGAGGGGTATGAAAAATTAATGAAGGAACTGGAGCATTTAAAAACGACAAAACGCCATGAGATATCCAAGGCTATCGGCGTTGCCCGGGAAATGGGAGATATCAGCGAAAATGCCGAATATGATGCCGCTCGAGACGCCCAGGCCCATAACGAACTGCGGATTTCCGAGATGGAGGAACAACTGAGCCGGGCGCGTATCCTCGATTACGAAAATATCGCCAAAGACGAGGTGCTGATCGGCGCGACCGTTAAGCTCGAAGATATGGATACCGGGGAGATGCTGACCTATATATTCGTTTCGGAACTGGAATCGGATTACACGCAGAATAAGATTTGCATTGATTCTCCGTTGGGCAAGGGGCTTTTGGGGCACAAGAAGGGCGAAGTGGTCGAGGTGCAGATCCCGGCGGGGATGTTGACGTATAAGATACTTGAAATCAGCAGATAGTGAGAAATACGAATCACGATTTACCAATTACCGGTTTTTTATGCGGAATACTATCTTGGTGGTTGATGACGACAGGGATTTTCGGGCGGAACTGAAAGCTTCGCTGGAAGAATTTAAGATTATCGAAGCTTCCAGCGGGCAGGCAGCCTTGCAGGTCCTTAAAAAAGCGCACGACGTGGGAATGGTATTTTTGGACGTTATGATGCCCGGTTTGAACGGGATCGATGTTTTGATAGAGATCAAAAAGATCGCGCCCGATGTCAGTATCGTTATTTTGACCGGGCACAGTTCCAAAGATATCGCGATCGAAGCGTTGAAGGCCCACGCCGATGATTATATCGAAAAGCCGGTTGATCCCGTTACGGTAAAGAAGTTGATCGGGCGCTTCATGGAAGACCGCGGAAAAGAAGAGGCCTCCTTGGGGCTTGACGCGGGCGGTAAGATAGAGAAGATCAAACGTTTTACCGTGCGTAATATCGGTACCAACGTGGGGCTCAGGGATGTATCAGCGCTTGTTTTTTTGAGCCCGAAATATATAAGCCGTGTTTTTAAGCAGAAAACCGGCAAGGGGTTTTCCCGGTATAAACAGGAAATGCGGATACGGGAGGCGCGGGAATTGCTCTTAAAGACCGGATTTAATATCAACCAGATATCCGAGAAATTAGGGTATAAGAACACGGAATCTTTTTCCCGGATATTTAAAAAGCACACCGGTTTTTCTCCCCGGAATTTCCGCATACGTATGAAAACAAAAAACGGCCGCAGATCTGTATGAAAAAAAACATCAGGTTGCGAGAAGCGTCCCTTGAAAAAAAGCATATCGATAAACGGCACCTCATGGATATCATCGAGTTTTTACCCGATGCAACGCTGGTCATAAATGAGGAGAAAAAGGTCATTGCCTGGAACCGGGCGATCGAGGCCATGACCGGAGTCAATAAAAAAGACATGATCGGCAAAGGGGATTATTCCTATGCGGTCCCTTTTTACGGCAGGCGCAGGCCTATCCTTATTGATTTGATCGGGATGCGTGACCGGGAAATTGAGGCCAAATACAGTTATGTGAAGCGAGTTGGTGATACTTTGTACGCGGAAGTTTTTGTCCCTCGTTTATTCGACGGGAAGGGCGCGTTCATTTGGGTTAAAGCTTCACCGTTGTATGACAGCGAAGGCACGGTGGTGGGGGCGATCGAATCCGTGCGTGATATAACCGAACGTAAGCAGGCGGAAGAGATTTTGCGCCGGGACAAAGAAGTTTTTGAACGGCTGGTCAAACAGCGAAGCATAGAACTGCTCAGGGCGCAGAAAGAACTGGCGGAGAATAAACGGCTTTCCGATATCGGCACTTTGGCTGCCACCGTAGCCCATGAATTACGAAATCCGCTGGGGGTGATCTTGACTGCCGCCTATAACATAAAGATGAAGTCGGGCGAGAAAGGCATCCGTAAGCATCTTGTTAACATCGAAAAGAAGATTTTTGAGAGTAATCAGATAATCAACAATTTGTTGAATTATGCCCGCATCAAAATGCCGGAGTACCGGCGGATAAGAATTGATATCCTTTTGAATGAGTGCGTCATGTTCGCGAAGAAACGGTTCCGTAAACGCGGGATTGCCGTAGAAAAGGAGTGGCAGGACGTGAAAGGTAAGTTCGTGCAGGTCGATCCGGTGCAGATGCGCGAGGTCTTCAATAATATCCTGAATAATGCTTTTCAAGCTATACAGGAAAAAAGAGGCTCTATCCGTGTCTATGCCGCGGCGGATCAGCGGGGTTTTTTGAGGATAAGCGTCAAAGATAACGGGGTGGGAATCGATGAGAAAAAGCTGGGCAAGGTATTCGAGCCGTTTTATACCACCAAGCCGAAAGGCACGGGGTTGGGGCTTACTATTTGCAAGGATCTGGTTGAAATGCACGGTGGAAGAATATATATTGAAACAAAACACGGTAACGGTACGATCGTAACGGTAAAATTGCCGGTTGAAAAGCCGTCATAATTCCGTTGGAAACAGAGGGTAAGTATTGAGTGAGAGGTGTTTCTCACTTGGTAAGTGGAAAAAAATCATAAAAAAGCGGATTTTGTCCCTTTACTCTGCCGTAAAATGTGGAATACTTATATTAGGAGGGGAAGATGGGGATGAAGGAAGTAATGGTTGTTGATGATGACAAAGAGTTTCTTGACGAACTGAAAACTACCCTTAAGCAAGGCGGGTATAGAGTAAAGGTCGTGCAAAAGGCGCAGAACGCGGTGTCGGCGGCTGTTAAGGTAAAGCCGGATGTGATCCTGCTTGATCTCAAGATGCAGGGCATGACCGGGTTTGAGGTTGCCAATAAATTGCGGGGGTTGCCCGGAACGAAGCATATCCCGATAATCGCAATGTCGGGATTTTTCACTGAGAACAGGGATGATCCGCTGCTGGGCTTTTTTAATATCGATCATTACCTGCAGAAACCTATCTATCCTTTAAACGTGATCGATAAGATTGAGAAGGTCTGCCAGGAGATAAAGAAAAAGTAATCATCGGCAGGCGCCGGGAAGTTCCGTAACAGGTAACAATATCAGGTAACGGGTTGGTTAGGGGAAGAGTTGTTGAACGTCGTCACAAGGGCGCCTGCCTTTTTTAGCCTTGCCGGTATGTTAAGGGGGTGGTACAATACTGCAGTAAGTACAAGAAGATAAACTGCTCCTTGTAAAAGGGATGTTCAGAGCGTATAACCAGAAGAGGCCCGGAGTATTTTTTCATCCGGGTTTTTGTATAGATCATTCCGATATTCCAATTTCCAAATGGTGAAGACAAAAATAATCTGCACAATAGGCCCCTCCAGCAGTACGTCCGCGGTTTTGCGAAAAATGATGTTAGCCGGCATGGATGTGGTGAGGCTTAATTTCTCTCACGGAAGCCATGAGGAACATCAAGGCCGGCTGAGGCTGATCAAACTGTTTAACGCGAAATACGGAAGGCATGTACGGATATTAGCTGATCTTGAGGGATACCGGGTGCGCATCGGGATCCTGCCGGAACCGGTTGTTCTTCGGAAGAGGCAGGTGGTTGTTCTTGCCCATGAAGGTGGAAGTAATCCCGGAGGGGCCGTTCCTTTCGATTATGCTGGTCCGTTGACCGATATCAAACCCGGGAGCTTCATCTATATAGATGACGGGACTATTGCGTTACGGGTGAAAGCAAGCGGCAGGCATCGTATAAAAGCGGAGACGGTGGTACCGGGGATAATAAAAGGGCGCAAAGGGATAAATATACCGGATGTCAACCTGCGTTTTAAAGGCCTCACGGATAAAGATAAGCGGGATCTGGAGTTCATTATTAAACAAAAGCCGGATTATATCGCCCAGTCATTCGTGCGGAATAAACAGGATATCACGGCTTTACGGGATTTCCTGCGGGATAGAGGATATGCGTGTAAGCTGATCGCCAAGATCGAGAACCGGCAGGGGATAAAAAATATCGAGAGCATCATGGATGTTTGCGACGGGATTATGATCGCCCGCGGGGACATGGGGGTTTCTTTGCCCATATACGAGGTCCCCGTATTGCAGAAGATGATCATTAAACGGTGCAGCCGGCGGAAGAAATTTGTCATCACCGCTACTCAAATGCTCGAAAGCATGACCGAACATCCCCGTCCGACGCGGGCGGAGGTTTCCGACGTTGCCAATGCCGTACTGGATGGTTCGGATTTTCTTATGCTTTCAGGAGAGACTGCGGCCGGCGCGTATCCGGTTGAATGCGTCCGTATGATGAACCGGATTGCCGCGTACACTGAAGCGCATCGGGGGATACTGGGGAAAGGATACGATGGATAACGTTCCAGGCGCACAGGCAGGGACTCGCGCCCCGTATAATAAAGTCCTTAAAGAGGACCGGAAGATCGCTTATTTTTCCATGGAGATCGGCATCGACGCGAAGATTCCCACCTACGGCGGCGGCCTGGGGATCCTGGCCGGCGATACCGTAAAATCCTGCGCGGATCTGCGGGTTCCGCTGGTTGCGGTCACGCTCTTATACCGGAAAGGATATTTTCGCCAGGAGATAGACGGGAACGGCATACAGAAGGAATTACCCGGTGAATGGAATCCGGCTGATTTTCTGGAACTCCTGCCGTATAAGGTGAGCGTTATCATAGAGAACAGGACGGTGCTTATACAGGCGTGGAAATACCGGGTGGCCGGTATAAACGGTTTTTATGTGCCGGTTATTTTTCTGGATACCGATACGGCGGATAACAGCGGTTTTGACCGGGGGTTGAGTTATTACCTGTACGGAGGAGACGAAAAATACAGGATTGCCCAGGAGGTTGTTCTGGGGATCGGCGGGGTGAGGATGCTCCGGGAAGCGGGATATAAACGCGTGAACAAGTATCATATGAATGAAGGGCATTCAAGCCTGCTCACGCTGGAATTATTGAAAGAAAAGAAAAAAGATGATGGGTCTCCCTGGGACATCGAAGGGGTACGGAAAATGTGCGTGTTCACCACGCATACGCCGGTTCCTGCCGGGCACGATAAATTCCATTACGGCCTGGTTGAGTATGTGCTGAATGGATACGTTCCCCTGGACTTTCTCAGGAGCGTGGGGGGGGAAGACCGTTTGAACATGACCCTTCTGGCTTTGAATCTCAGTCATTACGTGAACGGTGTGGCTAAGAAGCATGGGAAGGTTTCCCGGGAGATGTTCCCGGGGTATTACATCGATTCCATAACCAACGGGGTTCATGCGAATACCTGGGTATGCGATAGTATGCGGAAAATATTTGATACCTATATCCCGGAATGGAAAAACGATCCTTTCAGCCTGCGCTATGCCTTAAGTATCCCCCGGGATGAATTGCTGGGCGCTCACCTGGAAGCAAAGAACAAATTGATCGATTATGTCAATGCGTCGGCCGGAAACATGTTCGACCGTAACGTCCTTACCATAGGGTTTGCGCGCCGGGCCGCCGCTTACAAACGCGCGGACCTGGTTTTTTCGGATATGGCACGGTTAGTGAAGATCGCCAAGAACAGCGGCGGCGTACAATTCGTTTTCGGCGGCAAGGCGCATCCCGGGGACTGGCAGGGAAAAGAATTGATAAAAAGAGTTTTCGGTGTATCAAAACAATATAAGGAACACCTGCGTATCGTATATCTGGAGGATTACGATATGGATCTGGCTAAGATGCTTATTCCAGGGGTAGACTTGTGGTTGAACACGCCGCAAAAGCCGAAAGAAGCCTCCGGCACTTCGGGGATGAAAGCGGCTCTAAACGGCATTCCCAGTTTAAGTATGCTGGACGGGTGGTGGATTGAGGGGTGCATCGAAGGACTGACCGGCTGGTCGATCGGAAGGGCCCGGGAGGCGGAAAGCAATGACGCGGAGGACGCACAGGCATTATACGAAAAGCTTGAGAAAGTGATCATTCCTGTTTTTTACAATAACCGGGGGAACTGGGTCGATATCATGCGCCAGGCCATCGCCATCAACGGTTCCTTTTTCAATACCCACCGCATGGTTCAGCAGTATGTGTTAAATGCTTATTTGGATTAATGAAAAAAACAAATTCGCACGAAAAATTCATGCGTCTCGCGATCAGTAAGGCCCTGCAGGGTGTTAAAAACGGTCAGACGCCTTTTGGGGCCTGTATCGTAAAAAATGGCAAGGTCGTAAGTCTGGCGCATAACGGGGTATGGAAAAATACGGATATCACCGCCCATGCCGAAATGAACGCCATACGCACGGCATGCAGGAAGTTGAAAACGGTTGATTTGTCCGGCTGTGTCATTTATTCCACCTGTGAGCCATGCCCGATGTGTTTTAGCGCTTGTCATTGGGCGCGTATTTCCAGGATTGTTTTCGGTGCGGGGATCGCGGACGCGAAAAAGGCCGGGTTTAATGAACTGATTATGGGAAATGCGATGATGAAAAAGCTGAGCAGGGGGAAGGTGAAGATTGTTGCAGGAGTAATGAAAAAAGAAAATCTTCGGCTTTTCCATCTTTGGTCGTCGGGAAGAAACAAGAGGCCGTATTAAATAAAAATCGGTAACTGATAAAAATCCTGCAGCGCGGCTACCTTTTTTAGTTGACAAAAGGAAGATTTTAGTGTATAAAATCCCTCTAAGGAGTAAATAAGGGAATAGAAATACAATGCCGCGGGGCAGGCGAATGATCTGCGGGGCGGTGTTTCTGCCGTTATTTACTATCTAAAAAAACAATGAAGAAAGGAGGGTAGTAAATAATGGCTAGAGGCAAAGTGAAATGGTTCAATAATCAGAAAGGTTATGGTTTTATTACCACGGATGCCGGTACCGACGTGTTTGTTCATTTCAGCGCGATCCAGGGCGACGGCTACAAGTCCCTGCAGGAGGGCGATGCGGTAGAGTTTGAAATCGAAAACGGCGCTAAAGGCGAGCAGGCCACCAAGGTAAATAAAGTATTATAACCTGACGTGGAGTTTATAAAAGCGGGGCTTGGTTCATCCCAGGCTCCGTTTTTTTTTTGCCTTTTCTTGAGTGGTTTTATGATATAATAGGTTAGCTTGGAATTAACCGCAAAACGTATTCGTACACAGGAGTTTATATGTTTGATCTGATAGAATCGCTGGTCAACGACAAACTTATCACCCATGAACAGGTTAAAGATGCCCAGGAGAAACAACTGGGAGCGAAAAAACCCTTGCAGGAGGTATTGATCGACATGGGGTTTATAAAAGAAGAAGAATTGATCCGGGCCGCGTCTAAGTTTTTTAAAATGCCGGTGGTCAATCTGTCGGAAGTGGAGATCGACCCGGTTTTTATCAAGCTGGTTCCCAGTGAACTGGCTAAGAGATACGGGATTTTCCCCCTTCATAAAGAAAGAGACAGTACGGGAGATGAAGTTTTACTTTTTGCTACCAGTGACCCGCAGGATATTGTCGCTCAGGACTATATAAAAGTTCTGGTAGGCATGGAGGTTAAACCGGTGTTGGCTACCAAGAGCGATATTTCCGGGCATATAGAAAAGCACTATCAGCTCGATGATATGATGTATGATATTTTAAAAAACCTCGAACATGATTCCAGTTTGAAAATCTCTTCCGGGGATAAATCGGGACATAGAGCCGTGGATGTTGAAAAGCTGGGCGCGGATAATTCTCCTATTGTGACTTTGGTCAATTTTATCCTTTCGGACGCGGTTAAAATCAGGGCCAGCGACATACATATTGAGCCCCGGGAGACGTATGTGGCGGTACGCTACCGTATTTTCGGGGATTTAAAGAATATTATCAATGTTCCCAGCAGTCTGTATCTGCATTTGTCGGCCAGGATCAAGGTTCTGGCAGGCGTGGACATCGCCGAGAGCCGGAAACCGCAGGACGGAAGGACCAGTATTACCGTCGGCGGCAGGAAGATCGATTTGCGGGTTTCAACGGTGCCTACCTATTACGGCGAGACTATCGTGCTGCGGCTTTTGGATGCCGAAGGCTCGAAATTGGACTTGGGTAAAACCGGGTTCGGCGATGAAGAGTTGGCGATTTTTAAAGACGCTATTTTTAAGCCTCAGGGTATGATTTTGGTCACCGGTCCTACCGGTTCAGGTAAAACTTCCACGCTGTACGCGGCCTTGAACCACATTAAAAGCGAGACCAAGAACATTATTACGGTGGAGGATCCGGTCGAGTATGTGGTTGAAGGGTTGAATCAGATACAGGTCAATCCGGTAAAAGAGGTTACCTTTGCCAATGCCCTGCGCAGTATTTTGCGGCAGGACCCCAATGTCATCTTGGTGGGGGAGATACGCGATACCGAGACCGCGGAGATCGCTTTCCGCGCTTCTATGACCGGGCATCTTGTTCTTTCTACCCTGCATACCAATAATTCCATTGCCACCATCGCGCGTTTGTTCGACATGGGGCTTGAACCCTACCTGGTTTCTTCTTCACTCCTTTTGATCATTGCCCAGAGACTGGTGAGGCTTAATTGTCCTTATTGTAAGGTGGAATATACTCCGGACGAACGCATACTGAATAAATTCAGCGTTTATATAGAACAGTTCGGCATAAAACAGTTTTATAAAGGAAAAGGATGCAGGAAATGCGATTTTTCGGGATTCCAGGGGAGGGCGGCCATATTTGAACTGCTGAAGATAAGCGAGAAAATGAAATCTCTTATCTCGCGCAGCGCCCCGGAAGACGAGTTGTTGAAGGAAGCGATTGCTTGCGGAACAAAGATGCTGGCAGTGTCCGGGATGCGGAAAGTTTCCGGCGGATTGACCACTATGGAAGAGGTGGCGAAAGTCGCGGATGTGGTTGAGCATGCTCCTGCGGAAAAACAGCCGGCGCCGAAAGATAGAAATAAGATAAAAGTGCTTATTGCCGATGATGAAATGGATATTTTGGCGTCTATGGAACGGCGCCTTACCGCGGTAGGATATGAAGTCGTGAGGGCTTCTAACGGCAGTGAGGCGGTTGAATACACCTTTAAGGAGAAGCCGGATCTGATCTTAATGGATTTGAATATGCCGGGCATGGACGGCCTGGAGGCCGTTAAGGTTCTGCGTTCTAAATTGGAGACAACGGCTATCCCGATCATTATGCTTACCGCGGTCACTGCCAAAGAAAGCGAGTTGGCCGCTTTTGAAGTCGGTGCGGATGATTATTTGAATAAGCCGTTTGATTTCGATAAACTGCAGGCCCGGATGAAGATGCTTTTAAAAAGAAAGTGGAAATGGACCGCGTCTGTATAGAAGGATAGTACGATAAAAGCCTTGATAAAGCTGGGATACTGGTTGAAGATATCACGGCGGTAGCCGGGGGAATAGGGGAGAGAAAAAATCATGTCCAAAGAGGTCTTGCTTGAGATAAAAGACCTGCATGTGAAGATCGGCGGCAAAGAAGTGGTCGGCGGTTTGAATCTTAAACTGTACCGCGGCGACGTAATGGTGCTCCTGGGGCAAAACGGTTCGGGAAAGACATCGCTGATAATGTCGATCATGGGGTTTCCTTCGTATGAAGTGGCCAAAGGCGATATCCTGTTCAAAGGCACGAGTTTATTGGGGATGTCTATCGATAAACGGGCAAAGATGGGGATCGGAATACTCTTTCAGCGTCCTCCTACGGTGCGGGGGGTGAAATTGCGCCAGGTACTGGAAAGTGCTTCGCGGAATAAAGATTTTGACCTGGGAAAAACCGCCGATGCCCTGTCAATGACGGATTTCCTGGACAGGGATATGAATCTTGGCTTTTCAGGCGGAGAGATGAAACGTTCTGAACTCCTGCAGGTCATTGCCCAGGACCCCGAACTGGTGCTTTTTGACGAGCCGGAATCGGGAGTTGATTTAGAAAATGTGGGCATCATGAGTAAGATCATCGGCGGCTTTCTCAGTACCAAGGACCGGACCGGGCTTATTATTACTCACACCGGGTATATATTGGATTATATAAAGGCGGATACGGGATGCGTGCTTGCCGACGGCCGGCTTCATTGCGTGAGAGACCCGAAGAAGATAATCCAGGATATACGAAAATACGGATACGGAAAATGCCTGACTTGCAAAGGTTAAGGAATAAAAAAAGGGGACGGTTCTATTTTTTAACTCCCGGTCGAGAGCGAAAAAATAGAACCGTCCCCTTTTTTTACACCGGGTATACGGAATGTGTGCTTGCCGACGGAAAGTTCCATTGCGTGAAAGACCCGAAAAAGATAATTCAGGATATACGAAAATACG
>JBAZGE010000035.1:0-20632 GCA_041653035.1 Candidatus Omnitrophota bacterium | reverse complement strand
CGGCGCGGCGCACCGAAGGAACAGGCACATAGGTAATAGACCGGCCCGCTTTCAAAAAAGCCAGGGTTAAAGTAGACGGGGAAGAGAATCCATTAGGCAGAAGATACAGGAATTTCAATGCGAGCTTCCTCTTGACTATTCGAAAACCGCAGGTCAGGTCTTTAATTTTGAAGCGGGTTACATAACCGGCAAAAGAATTGTACACGATATTGGCGAAAGTACGGGGAGAAAAAGAACGGAAATCCCGTGCCGCAATTGCCATATCGAAAGTTTCCATCTGTTTTAACAACAAGGGGATATGGCAAGGCTGATGCTGGCCGTCGGCATCCATAATGACCACCAGATCCGCGACGGCATTGCGCAGGCCGGTCTTGACCGACGCTCCGTTGCCCATACGGTAAGGATGGCGGATAACACGCGCTCCCGAAGCCGCCGCGATTTCTCCCGTCCTATCCACGGAGGCATCATCAATAACGATAACGGGGCACCCGGCCCCCATCACCGCGCGTATCTCATTGATAACGGCGCCGATATTCGCTTCTTCGTTATGCGCGGGAATGACGATCTCGAAACTGTGCGTACCCATAGAAATTATTGTACCACAGAATAGTAAAAAACGAAAAAAAAAGGGGGACGGTTCTATTTTTCGGGTATCGGTTCTCGAGATCTCGAAAAATAGAACCGTCCCCTTTTTTTTAAAAAATAGAACCGTCCCCTTTTTTCTTTTCCAGCAGTTCCTCGATCTTCTTGTCTACGGCATAGCCTAATTCGCGCGCTTTATCGAAGGTCTCCCGCGCGCGCTTGTAGTCGGGCTCGGGCAGGGACAGGTAAAAAACACACAGGTTGTAATAGGCGGGAGCGAAATCAGGGGCTAATTCAATGCATTTTTTAAAATACCATCCCGCCTCGTTCCGCAATAATTTCCGCGCGTAGATAAGGCCGGTATTGTAATATGCTTCAAAAGAATCCGGTGTGATCGCGATTACCTTTTTATACTCGTCTATCGCCTCTTGGTACAACCCTTTTTTATCCAGCACTCCGGCCAGCCCCAGATGTGAAAAAAAGTAATCGGGATTGCCTCGTATGGATATACGGAAAAACTCCTCCGCTTTCCGCAGGTCGGAACTATTATTCAAATACCACCATCCCAACAGGTTATTTATCTCTTCGGACTCCGGGATAAGACGAAGCGCTGTCTCCAGCGCCTGCAATTCTTCCGCATGACGCCCCAGTTTACCGTAAACCACGGCCAGGTTCTTAAAATATCCGAAAGGGAATTCTTTTATGAACCGCGCCTTGTTCTCTTCCAGCATCCGCGCGGCTTTTTGCGTATCGCCTAACAAGGCTTGATAGTAAATAAGATTAAGCTGAGAAACAACCCCGACAGCGGAATGCGCGGGAGAATTTACCGATTCTTCCAGATATCCCAGCCCTTCCTTAATATAACCCCTGCTTATCAGATTCAAAGCAATACTGCCCTGGGCTATGCCGGAATGCGGATTGACCCTCAAGGTGGATTTCCACAAGGTATATTCATTGCGCCACTCAAAACAACGCATAACCGTCAGCAGGGAAAACAGGCTGAAGATAAAAAGGAACGCGAGCCTGATTGTTTTACCAGCCGCTATTTCCGCCTGCGCGCCCATAGAGGATATTTTCTTCCCTCCTGCCGCGCAAAAATAAGCGATGATAAGGTAAACCCCGAAAAAAGCCGCGTACGAATGGTGTTCAGCGGCCACTAAGTTCAACCGGGCGTAGAACTGGGGAGACAAACAAATAAAATACCACAAAAGCGCGAAGCTGACCGCCGGAAGACGTTTTCTCATGAATAAGGCGGATCCGATAATAACGATTATCAGGGAAATACCGGCCGCCCCGGCCGGGTTGGAGAAACCGGAGATCACCGGAAAAGCATGGTCGACGCATAGATTAAAAGGAAAGAAAAAAAGGAAAAGATAGAAAAAAGATACTGCGCTCTGCGTAAGGATATTGGAAACAAACGGGCGCTGGACGGATGACGCCGCCTTTGCCGTGCCGAACAAACCGAAGACACTGCCGGAAACCGCTTTTATCAGCGCTAAATACAGAAAAGTAACGGCAAAAAACACGCTCAGGCGCCGCAATACCCCCTGTATCGTTTCCCAAGTAAAATCTTTGGCGTAAACAAGTTCATACGCGGCAAGCAGAAGGATAAAAACCAACCCGGTTTCTTTGGTTAAAAGAGCCGCGGCGTATGATAATACCGATAATAAATAATAACGCCTGTTCCCGGATTCACGCCAAAGCAGGTACGCGTAAAAGCCGGCAAACACGAACAAACTGCCCAGGAGGATGGAACGGCTGCTGACATACGCCACCGATTCCGTGTTCAGAGGATGCACGCAGAATAAAAGCGCCAGGCCCAGCCGGGCGGAAAAATTAAACCCTTTCAGGAAATATCCCAGAAGAATATAGAGGAGATACGCGTTCAGGAAATGGATAAAGATATTGACCAGATGGTACCCGTACGGCCTCACGCCCCCCAGGAAATAATCGAAGGCGAACGTAAGCATAAGCAAAGGCCGGTACATACCGCGGGCAATGGGATAACTGGTGATATCCCCTTTAAAAAACTGCGGCAGGGAATCCGCGTGTTTCAAAAAATTATTTTTGACGATCATGTGATAATCGTCGAAAATGAAATTATTGGGCAGGCAAACAAAGTACACCGAAAAAACAGCCAGCCCTATCAATATAATTGCCCAAAAATAATTTTTCTTTTCCGGAACGGTTGATTTTAAACTCTTGAAAAATCCTGATCTCATAAGGAAGGCAGGGAGAAATAATACAAAGAGGGAGGATTTTCATCCTCCCTCTCTCTACATAAACAACTTCACGTTAAACTCAAACTACTTTGCCGGACACGCCGCATCCACGTTCAAAACACCCGAAGAAGCAGTGTAAGCATTGGTCCAGGAGCCCGAAGTAGGAGCATCCGGAGTTCCAGTCTGCAGATACGAAGTAAGACTGGCGATAGCTGCCGGAAAATGCGGAGTTGCCGTACGAAGCGCTGTGCTGGCATAGAAGCTGGACAGAGCGCCGCGGATGGCACCGCCGGTCGCCATACAAGAAGCCTGGCGTGCTTCCTTCCTTAAATCCATGAAACGCGGTATAGCGATTGCGGCTAAGATACCGATAATAACAATAACCATAACCAACTCAATGAGTGTAAAACCTTTCTTATTCATTTTTGTCACCTCCTTTCATGTATATTATCATTTTCAGCTGTTTTGTCAATAAATATTTATAAAAACCGAAGAACAGCTTATTATAAGTATATGCTATGGAATACATTATGTCAAGAAAAAAGGGGACGGTTCTATTTTTTTAACAAAAAAACAAAAAAAATAGAACCGTCCCCTTTTTTTTCGTCCCTTTTTTCTGCGGCAGGCTATTTGACAAACGTATAGGCCCTCAGGGAAAGGGATACCTTCTGATAAGGCAAAATTTTCTCTTCCCTCTTGATTTCTATGCCCTGAACAGTTACCACCCGTTCCCAAGATGTGATTTTTTTAATAAAAGCCATTGTCTGCGGGAATGTCCCCTCAAAGATCAGAAAAATATTCTCGGGATTCGGGGAAAATTCAGACAGCTGATCTCCCTGGGTTTGCTGAACCTGCGGAACCGCACCCCCGGCTCCGGGCTGAAAAGGCATGCCGGAATCATCGGCCTGCCCGAAGTTATGATTCATCTTAAAAACGATTTTCCGCAAGCCGGCCTCACCACCGGCCTTGCTCAACAGCTTCATAAGGTTAAAGGGATGTTTTTCATTAAAGGGAATACGCCTCTCCAGAATATCTTCTTTATATTTCATCTCGCTGGTCTGTTTTTCCAGGACTCCCAACCGCTTACTTATGGACTTAGCCTCCTTAAACCGGGAGTTTTTCAGATTAAAATCTTCCTTGAGGTCCATATTCTGTTTAAACTGGAATAGAAACGTGCCTACGCAAAGCGCCAGCAATACACCGATAATTATATTCATTACTACTTTCGAATTCCGCATATCTCTTCCTCTGCGTTATACGTATTACTGGGCGGCAATATCCGCGCTGATCTTAAAATCCCGCTCCCGCGGGCGGTCCAAAATGATCCCTTCTCCACCTTCGCTCAATTGCGGGAATATCCTGTCGATCTTGAGCGAATCCATCTGCACGTTAGACAGAAAAACAAAGGACGCCAGTTTCCGATAAAATTCTTCCACTATTTTGGTCGCTTCCTCATAATCCGCGTATACCCGCGCCCTGATCTCCAGCTTGCCTTCCGCGAATTTTAGATCGGTCAAATACATCTCGGGAGGGACAACTTCCGGCACCTCGGATAAAGATTTCAAGACGATCTGGTTCTTCTGGGATAAACTTTCCGCTTGAACGAGCCGCTGGCCGAACGTCTTTTCCCTCTGCGACAAATCTTGGAGCCGGCTGCTCACCCGTTTGACCCTCTTTAGATCAAATTCCAGGCTTTTTATATCTCTCCGTATTAAAACATTGCTCAAAAATAACTGCAGTGACAAAAGCCCGAACGCGGCGCTCAGGCAGATAAACACAAGAAAAACAATAATGCGCCTCTTAGACTCTACTTCTTTCTTGCGCAAATCCACGGGCAAAAAACTGACAATTCCCGCGGCACGGTCTTTCTTGGCGGCGCTCAAGGCCAAAGATACCGCACCGGTAAAAATCGCCCCTCCCCCCTTGTTTTCCTTTCCCCGCGCCTGCACGCCTTCCAACGGCAAAACACTCCGGCACTTTCCGCCGATCTGCTCGGTCAGGATTTTTACCAAATTCCGGACATGACAACCTCCGCCCGAAAAATCAATAAACTCGACCTGTCTTCCTCCGGTCTGCTCCTTATAGTAGGAAAGCGAACGCCTGAACTCATGCAGTATCCGTTCAATATGCACCTGCCAGAGCATACGCAGTTCCAACAGGCTGATTTCCTCTTCAATGCCGGTCTCCCGCGCCTTCAAGCCCGCTTCGTACTTCTGGCGCATGATCTCTTCCGCGACCGCCACTTTATCTTTCAAATTGAAATTGACCTCCGGGACGCCTTTTTCCCTGATGATATCCTCGATTTTATTTTCGGGGAATCCCAAACGCTGGGAAATATCCTGGATGATATCCTGCATGCCGTAAACGGTATTCCTGAAAAAACCCAGTTTCCCTTCCCTAAAAATGGAGATAGTGATCGATGCCGCACCGATATCCACCAGGACCTCGTCCAAATCCTTATTCAACGGCTGAGAGTAAAAAAACGGCAGCAACGGAAATGCAAAACTGGAAGGAGTAAGAACCGCGGGGATCAAGCCAAGATTCCTGTTGAAGATATCGATAAGGCCGTTAATATGCCTGATATCGGTCCGCACTACCAGGATCTCCTGCCGCTTCGCCTGGCCGACAGTCCTTTCTCCCAGCAGGAGGCACTCAAAGATATGATTCGATTCATACGCGGGGATCATCTTGCGCTTGGCTTCATTAACAGCCGCGGAAACCAGTTCTTTCCGGGACATGGCAGGCAGGAATAAAGACATCACCGTGATCAACGCCGAAGGGACGTCAACGGCAATCCGGCAGGAACGAAGAATACTTACCGGGACCACTTTGATAAGCTCATCCACGAATACCTTGGCATCTATTCTACGGATGGAATTCTGAGCAGTCTCAAAAGGGGTGGGAAAGATAAAACTTTCGACGCCGCCTTGTTTTATGGATGATTTCAGAAGCACAACTTTAGTTTGTGCGTTTCCGATATCGATACCGAGGAATTTATTTGGGCCCATAGTTTAGCGGGTCACCTGCCTGAAGGCCGGTGATTTTGCGGCGGGGATTAATCCCCGCCTATTTTACCGACAATGGAAATGAGCGGGAGGAACACGGAAATCGCTATTCCGCCGACCACCACGCCCATCGTTATGATCATGACCGGTTCAAACAACGCGAATATTTTTTTAATAGTCGCGGGGACCTCTTTATCGTAGGAATTGTTCACCTTTTCCATAACCTCGCTCAAAGCTCCGGTCTGTTCCCCGACGCTGATCATACGGATGACCAACGAAGGGAACTGCCCGGAATTATCCAGGGCCGTGGATATCCGCTCCCCCGCATTCACGAGATCCTGCGCTCTTTTTATGGACTTCTCGAAATACTTATTCCCCATGACCTCGGAGGCAAGGCCCATAGCGTTAAAAACCGCCACCCCCGAACGCAGGGAAAGCGAAAACGTATGGCAAAACCGGGAAAGAGAAATCTTTACCAGCAAAGATCCGAAGATCGGCAATTTTAATTTAAGTTTATCCAACACGTACCCGCCATTTTCGGTATTACCGTAGATCCTCAAACCTAGCACTGTCCCGCCCCCCACAACAACCAGCATCCACCAGAATTTCCGGAAAACCTGGCTTACCCCCATGACTATCTGCGTGGGAAGAGGCAAAGCCACCCCCAGTTCAACGAACATAGGCTCGAATTTCGGGATGACCACCCCGACCAGCACGGACACCACCCCGACCATAACCACAAAAAGCATAATAGGATAGATGGAAGCTTCTTTGATCTTAGCCTGTATTTCCAGCTGCCATTCCAACAGCTTGGCCAGGTCATTCAAAACAAACGCCAATTTCCCGGTGCTTTCTCCCGCGCCCACGAGAGACAGGAATAATTTTGAAAAGATCTGCGGGTGCGCGCTCAAAGCTTCTCGAAAAGAAACACCTGATTCCACCTTTTTGGAAAGGTCCTCCATCAGGATCGTTAATTTTTTATTAGGATTCCCTTTTGCAAGGTCGTGCAAAGCGGTTAAAAGCGGAATACCAGCGTCAATAGAAATGGCCAGCTGGGTAGCAAAATTAAGCACGTCTTCGGGGCTCAGGCGTAAAAGCTGCCTGGCGACAACCGGCATTTTTCCCGCGACCACAGGGCCATCTTTACAGGAAATAAGGAAACAACCCATCTTATTAAGCTGATTTCCCAAATCCACTTCATTCTGAGCGTTAAGGATCCCCTTAACCTCTTTTCCCGCGTTATCGCGCGCCCGGTAACTGTAATTCGGCATACGTATCTCTCTTAGCCCTCTCTATAGGCCATATTCATCTCAAGAAAATTCCCCGCTCTATAATTATACTTTAGTATACTTCTAATCAAGCCCGTTCTCAAGCTATTTTTGCCTATCGATTTTACGGAAAACCATCATGACCGATCCGGCCTCGGAATCCCGTTCTGTCCGATAAACATGGAAACAAGATAATATGACTCTGTGGGAGAAGTCCCAAATATCCTGATCACATTCATTATCCCGTGATATCCCCACTGACTGGTACCGTCTATGATCTCATCCAGCCGGTAGGCGTCCTCGGCCGGAAAACCATAACAACACACACTAATCCCGTCATTAATCTCAAAATTCCCGTCGCCGTCCAAATCGAACGTACTATTATACTCCTGAGAATCCGCCAAGACATAGTACCAGCCCGGATGACTGCCGACAGGCAATCCCGGAGAGACAAAAGGGCTTCTTTGATAGTTTTCCAAATAAGGGCCATCCCATCCCACGACTCCCGGATCTCTAAAAAAAGGGCCGGTGGCGTCTAAAATATAATGATCCGCCACCCAAGTGCCGGTATCCACATAATAGGAAAGCGTGGCTTGTTTTATATTTTTAAAACTCTGCAATGTTCGGACAACCTGCGCCTTGCGTATCGCCTTAAAAGCGTTGGGCGCGATAATCGCGGACAAAACCCCGATGACCGCGATAACCACAATTATTTCCATAAGGGTAAACCCCGTTAGAGAACTTTGTCCTCTAACGGTTTTCGCTGACGGTGGCATTAAACCACCGTCAGCATAGAAATCGGTATACCACCGGCTAAAGCCGGTGGTTTTCTCTAACGGGGTAAACGCCCGTTGTTTCATAATCTTATCCTCCCGGTAATCCCACAAGTGGAACCCCTCGGCCTGAAGGCCAAGGCTCCCTCCCCGAAGCAAAAAACACATTCCGCAGATTCCTATCCCCGGCCTGAAGACCGGGATTTTGCGGAGGGGATTAAAGTCACTGCTCCATTGCCTCTTATCGGTGAACCGTTATCTAATACCCCTGCACCACGATCACCATCAGAGATGTCTCTGTCCCGTTCATTTGCACCATCCCGCGGTGCAAACCGTCCGCTCCATCTAACTGCCGGTCGATCGAATCCCGCGCAGAGGCAGGGACTTTCGTATTGGGATCAGCCGGCACTCCGGAATGCTCCAGATCCAGCCAAACGATATGCTCGTTACTAACGCCGTCTCCGCTGGCATCCCAGTTGTTATAATCCCACATATACGGCATTCCCCAGGGAGTATCAGCCCATTTTTCCAAATACGGGCCGTCCCAGGAAGAAAGCCCTCTCTGCGCCTGCGCTATCTCCGCGGCGGTGCCGCTGTGAACTATCGGCGGAGTCACAAACCCCTCTCCATAGACCGCGGGAGAATAGGGATCTCCGGGCATAGTACCCCATTGACTGCCCGGCCAGAGGCCGGCGTCGGAATAGAAAGCGATTGCCGCAGTCTTGATCGACTTTACATCTTCGAGAGCGCGGGCGGCTTTGGCCTTCCCGATCGCGCGAAAAGCACTGGGAGCGATAATTGCCGATAAAACAGCTATAATCGCGATAACCACAATAAGTTCTATCAGGGTAAACCCCGTTAGAGAACTTTGTCCTCTAACGGTTTTCGTTGACGGTGGCAGTGGAGCCCCTCGGCCTAAAGGCCAAGGCTCCCTCCCCGAAGCAAAAAAACACATTCCGCAGATTCCTATCCCCGGTCTGAAGACCGGGGATTTTGCGGAGAGGATTAAACCACCGACAGCATAGAAATCGGTAAACCACCGGCTAAAATCGGCGGCTTTCTCTAACGGGGGAAACCCCTTCTTCATTTTCTTTCCTCGCTCATCATATAAAGGACAAAAAAATATCGGGCATCTTTCGACGGAGAAAAGCAAACACTCCTAAGGAAGTTTACTTCGTACCCTGCCCTCATATTTCTGCCCGATCCAGCGTTGATCAAGATAATACCCCTGGCCGAAGGGATCCGGGGGGATGGATTGAATCATCCCGCGAGAGGCCAATTCTTCAAGATCGCGCGGCAGCCGTCCATATGCCTGTTCGAAATCTCTCACCTTTCCCTCTAAGAACACGATATTCTTAAGCCATTCCAGTTTCCTGTCTATCTGCTTAAGCAAAGCCTGATCGGTAACCGACTCACGCATCCCTTCGAGAAACTTAACACCCATCTCCGCCCGGCCGGATTGATAATAAGAAAACGTGATCCAGCCTTTGAGATACCCGGGGGCCTTGGGCAGACTGAAGGCTTTTTCACAAAATTCGGCCGCGCTCTGATAATCTTCGAGCTGGTAATAATTAAAAGCTATCCAAAACGGGATCTTCCATTCCTCGGGGCGGCGTTCCATGCTCTCTTTGAGGAACTGGATACACAGCGGAATATCCGCTTTGCCGCGCGGAGCCACAAGCCCCCCGATCAGGTACGCGGAGGTCATACGCGGATCCAGAGAAGTCGCCAGCCGCAGGTTATCAAGGGTATATTCAAGGAATCCTTTCCCGGGTTCCGCCGCCGACAGGACAGCGCGGATATAAAAAATATCCGCGCATACGGTACGGAAACTCCCGGCGATGGTATTGATATACCGAAAGGGCGGGACATAAAAAAAAGGGGTTGATTTTTCCGGAAAGGATGTTTTCTGCAGGCTGTATGACAGATACAAAATCCCCAGGAATAAAACCAACACCGCCATGGCCATTCTGATCTTTTTCATTTCTTCTTGGCAAAAATCCAGGTACCCAGCGACCAGAGGAACAGGCAATACAACAGGGTATAGAGCGAAATCAACCCCAGATAACCGGCCGCGGGAACCTGCGCGTATAACAATTGGGATTTCAGGTCTAATTTATCCAAGTTAGGCAGGATATATTTTAACACGGAAAGCACCGTGGCAGAAAACTCACCCTTGACATACACGGTGGACAGCCGCGCCGCTTCGGAAACGATTTCTCCGCAGGCATACAAAAACAACGTACTCAATATGGCAAGCACCGGGGAGGAAAACAAACAACAAAACACGAGGTTCAAAAAGATAACAATCGATAATTTCAGGAAGATACTGAACAACCCCGCCCAAAACTGCCAGAAGAATGCGCCGTTTACCGCCAGTATCCCCGCCCAGAATACGCCGGCAAGGATGAGGTAAAAAAAAGCGATCAAAAGATACGCGCACACTTTCGATGCGGTATAAACAGAGCGGGGCACGCAGGAAAGATACACCTCCAGGATACGGCCGTTCCTATCGCGGTAAAACCCGGAGGTAAAGCTGAACACCAGAAGCACTATTCCGCCCAGTTCCATGGCCGAAAGGCCCGCTCCCCGCAAAACCCGCGCGCTTTCCCCGACCGAGAGCATACTCAGGAAGAAACTTAACCCTAACAAGAACAGGGAAAAAAAAACCACCCCCCAGAATATCTTTTCCCGGACTCCTTCGAAAAAATTAAGCAGGACAAAAGGAATAAATTTATTCTTCATGCCCATCCCCCCCGCCATTCCTGCCGTCACTGCTCAAACCGGCCTCTTTCAAAAAAGCCTCCTCAAGAGAACCCGCTTTCTGCCGGGACAACAACTCTCCCACTTTCCCGGTAAACCTCAGGGTACCTTTATGAATAATACCAACCCGGTGGCAAAAATTCTCTATATGCGGAAAAATATGGGTGGAAAGAATGATCGTTTTCCCCTGCTGATTGAGCGCCTTTAAAAGGCTGAATATCTGCCGCTGGCCGGCAAGGTCCAACCCCAGGATAGGCTCATCGAGAACAAGCAC
Organism: Candidatus Omnitrophota bacterium; assembly: GCA_041653035.1. Taxonomy (GTDB): domain Bacteria; phylum Omnitrophota; class Gorgyraeia; order Gygaellales; family Profunditerraquicolaceae; genus JAQTZX01. The sequence goes on along the minus strand of JBAZGE010000035.1, from coordinate 9,745 downwards.
CTGCGGGCCTTTAATAAGCGCCAATGCCAGGCCTAAACGCTGTATCATGCCCCGGGAATAGGCATGGATCCTCTTTTTCCTGTCCTGAGAAAGGCCCACCCACTCCAGGCAAGACTCAACGGAAATCGTTGATCTTTGTGAAGATCTTAGAAAATCAAGGAATTCAAAAGCGGTCAGATTAAGCGGAGGCTGAAAATCTTCGGGGAGATAACCGAAATACCGGTGAATATCGTTGTCGGTGAGCGTGTTACCGTTGAAATAAATACCGCCCTTTTCCGGCCTAAGAAAACGCACCAGGCAGCGGATGAGGGTGGTTTTTCCCGCGCCATTCAAGCCCAATATACCGAATATCTCTCCTTTATCAATCCCGAACTCTACGGCTTCAAGGGCCTTGAATTTCCCGAAATTCTTACCCAGTTGCTTTATATCAATAATCATCTGTGGATTTATACTTCGCTCCAGAAACCGCGGGCTTTAGCCCGCGGAGCTTCATTTCATAATAAAAAAACAATCCCCCTTTTTCAAGAGAGGGATCGCTTTTTTAGGAGATAGAACTACAGGGAACAAGACTTAGCTCGTGGGGCCATCGCGTGAAATCAAAGACCTCACAAAGATAGGAGCCGCCGTATAACGCACGTTACCCGCGGTACCCGCACCTACATCGGCACCGTCAATCTGGGCATCGATCCTCGGAGCCGCGGTTGCCGGAACAAGGCTGATCTGAGTATACCGTTCGCCAATGTTTGCAGCGGGCGTTAAAAATACGCTTCCCGTAGCGTTTACATAGGTATAGATACCCGCCCATTTTGACTGTTGCGGCCATTTCTCAAGGTAGGGGCCATCCCATCCCGCGGTAGGAGCAGCGGTATTTCGAATAAAAAGGCTGGTGTTGCAGGCTGCGACAGTAGCGCAGGAAGCGATCCAGAGGCCGGAGTCGGAATAGAATGACATCGCCGCGGTTTTAATAGCCTGTAAATCGGCGACCGTCGCGGAGATCTTGGCTTTTTCTATGGCTTTGAAAGCGTTGGGAGCGATAATAGCGGCCAAAACCGCGATAATGGCAATAACTACGATTAACTCGATTAATGTAAAACCACCTTTTCTCATATCCCCTCCTTTTGTGAAGCAGTTACTTATTGATTAATACCAGATTTTACGTAAACCCCGTTAGAGAACTTTGTCCTCTAACGGTTTTCGCTGACGGTGGCATTAAACCATCGTCAGCATAGAAATCGGTAGACTACCGACTAAAGCCGGTGGCTTTCTCTAACGGGGTAAAGATGAAACCTTTCTACCCCTTTTTCACCTCCTTCTGGCTATTCATAAACTGTTATTATTATATGAACTTCCTTCACTTTTGTCAATAAGAATCCCGGTTAAAGTGTAACCCACACAAATTCGTTTGTCAACCATAGAATTAATGACTCACATTAAATCTCCCCCCCCAAAAAAAAGGGGACGGTTCTATTTTTTTGATATCGATTCCCGAAAAAAATAGAACCGTCCCCTTTTTTTACACGGAGCATTGCACTACCCCCCTTCCAAGGTAACTCTCATGACTTCTTCAACGGTGGTCATTCCGGAAAAAAGCTTCTCGAGAGCGGCAACCCGCAGAGTAACCAACCCATCTTTTATAGCCACCTCGCGGATCTCATCTGCGGATACTTTTTTGATCACCAGTTCCTGGAGCGCGGGGCTGATCTTTAAAAGCTCAAAAATACCGATCCTGCCTTTATACCCGATCTGATTACAAAACCTGCAGCCCCTGCCTTTGGCGAATTTCAAGCCCTTACCGATCTTATCTTCCAAACCCAGGCTCCTGAGGAGAGCTTCTCCGGGCTCGTAATATTCCTTGCATTTTTCGCAGATCCGGCGCACCAGCCTCTGTGCCAACGCCCCCAACAGGGACGAAGAGATCAAAAAAGGCTCGATCCCCATATCCATGAGCCGGGTAAAAACCGTAGGGGTATCATTGGTGTGCAAGGTGGAAAACACCAGATGCCCGGTCAAAGCCGCCTGTACGGCGATCTCGGCGGTTTCCCGGTCCCGGATCTCCCCCACCATGATTACATTCGGGTCCTGCCGGAGGAAAGAACGCAGGGCGAAAGCGAAGGTAAGGCCGGCCTTCACGTTTACCTGAACCTGGCGCATACCCGCAAATTGGTATTCCACGGGATCCTCGATAGTCATAATATTCAAATGCTCTTTGTTGATGATCTGAAGAGCGGAATATAAGGTCGTGGTTTTACCGCTCCCCGTGGGGCCGGTAACAAGGACAATACCATACGGAGAAGTTATCATCTCTTTAAAAAGGCCGTACTCCCTCGAAGGAAAGCCGAGAGACTCGATCCCCACCACCAGGCCGCTTTTATCCAGGATCCTCAGGACAACATTCTCCCCGTGCACGGTGGGGCAGGTGGAAACACGAAAATCAATATCTTTGTTCCCGATCTTCATAAGTATGCGCCCGTCCTGCGGAAGGCGCTTTTCCGCGATATCTAAGCTGGCCATGATCTTGAAACGGGACAAAACCGCGTTAGAGAGATCCTTCGGCAGGGACGATTGACGCCTTAACATACCGTCAACGCGATAACGCACATTCAATATATTTTCTTCCGGTTCGATATGGATATCCGAAGCCTTCATCTGTACCGCCTGCACGATCAAATAATTGACGATCTTTATTATGGGCGCTTCTTCACCGAGTTTATCCCCGTCGGCAAGCTTATCTTTATTGATCGAGGCCACTATTTCAGCCAAAGTCCCGGAGCCGCCGTAATACTGATCCTGCGCTTTACGGATATCCAGATCATGCACCCGGACAGCCTCTACGGTCATCTTAGTCATCCGCTGGATCTCGTCAATGATATAAATATTGCTTGGATCGGCCATGGCAACGGTAAGCACGTTCTCAATAGCGAAAACCGGGATGAGTTTGTATTTACGGCAAAAATCTTCGGGAAGGATTTTCAGCAGTTCAGGATCTATGATATGCGAGGAAAGATCGAAATTAGCGATCCCCGACTGAATGGAGAGGCAATTTTCAAAGGCATCCCGGGTAACCAGCCCCCGGCGGACCAGGATTTCGCCGAGTTTTTCCCCGGTAATCTTCTGTTCTTCAAGGGTATCCTGAAGCTGTTTGGGAGAGAGCAGCTTCTGCTCGATTATTATCTCGCCTAATCTTCTATTATCGGGGTCTCTCATATCTCTTATGAATTACCAGAATGTCTTCTGAACCCAGGCATCCGCGTCATTCACCTTATCCGTGACTTTTCCCAACGGGCCCTGTTTTTTCCCCTGGGGAGAGCGAAGAACGGACGTATCCGGCGGCGAAGCCTCGGCCTGCGGCCGCCGGGAAGTCTCTTTCAGTATCTCTTTATTGCGGACGGCTTCCAGTTTCGCAAGCCGCCGGCGTTCCCGCTCTTCTTTCTTCGCCTTGATCTCCTGTTGTTTCTGTTCCTCCAGGAAACGAGCATTCTCCCGTTTGTTTTTTTCCGCTTCCAGTTTTTCCTGATACTTATTTTCTATATCTTTCCCGGCGGCCTGCTTGCGGTATTGCTGTTCCTCCTGTTTCTGCCGCGCCAATTCCATCCGCTCTTTTTCTTTCTGCGTTTTCTCGAGCTGCGCCTGCTGTTCACGCAAAGTTTTTTCGTCTTCGCGCCTCTTTCTTTCCAGCGCGATATTATCTATGCGGCATTTTTCCAGCTCCTGTTTAGAAAGTTTTCTCTCTTTAAGTTCCTGCTTCACCAGCAGGGCCTCCTGTTTCGCCAGAAAAGCCTCCTCCTGTTTTTGTTTCTTCCGCTCGTACTCCGCCGTTTTATTCACCCGCGCATTTTCCCGGGACTGTTCGGCAAGACGCTTCTTTTCTTCAACGCGTTTCTCTTTTTCCAGTCCTGCCGCCGCACGCTGCGCGCGCAGTTCATCGCGTTTTTTCTCCTGCTCAGCCGCGAATTTCCTGTCTTCCTCCCCGGCTTTCATTTTCCGGGCGATCTTCTCTTCTTTCAATTTACGGGCTTGTTCGGCTCTAAGTTTTTTTTCTTCGATCTTCCGCTGTTTTTCTTCCTGCGGGGGCTTCCCGGCGGGCACTCCCGCACCTTCATCCAACCGGACGGCTTTCTGCAAAACCTCCTGCTGAAGCTGTACAGAAGGCTGCGCATCATCCCTCAAAGACGCGCCTTCCTGTTTCTCAACGGAGCTCGCGGGCTGTAAAAGTTCTTTCGCCGGCACCGCAGGTTCTATTTCCCGTTTTTTCTTTTGCTGAGCCTCTCTGCGCGCTTCTTTTTTCTCTTGCGCCTCTAAAGCCGCAATCTTTCTCCTGACCTCCGCTTCCTGTCTTTTTTCTTCGGCTGCGTTACGGGCCTGTATCTTCCTTTCCTCAAAAGCAACTCTCTGCGCCTGCTTTTTCTGTTCCTTCTGTTCTATAGCCTGCTGCTTTTCCGTATCTACTGCCGGCTCCGGAAAAACCTCTTTTCCCCGCGCGGCTCCCCGGTTTTCCTGCTCCGCTATCTGCTCACGAAGCATCTTTTGTGCCGCCTGTATAGCCCGTAATTCCTGTTGTTTCTTTGCGCGCTGTCCTTTTGTCTGCTGCCCCTGTTCTATCTGAAAAATCAGATCGTTCTCCCTCTCTATAAGCCTCTGAAGCCGGTCTTCCATACGGGAGAGTTCCGCGTTCTTCTTCTTCAACGCCTTCACTAATCTCTCTTCCCGCGAGATCTGTTCTTTCAATATAGCGAACCGCGCCTCGGTCTCACTCAAACTTTCCCCGTAAACGGGACGGCTTAAAAAAAACAGCCCCAAAATCCATCCTGCCGCAGCCAACACGATCAGCTTTCTCATCACTCCAACCTCTCGCGATCACCGGTACCGGTTATTTTTCCTGAAGCTGTTTTCTTTTATCGGACAAAGCGCTCTGAGTATCCTGTAAAACTTTTATATTCTCTTTTCTTTTATTCACATCCTGCTCGATCTTTTTCCGTTCTTCAGCCAGGACTTCCTGCCGTTGGGAGAGCTTATCCAACCGAGCCGACAGTTTATCGTAGGTGTTCTTTTCCTGGTACTCCAAAACCAGCGACATCTTTTCATCCCGCTCCCTGTCCTGCACAAACTTTCTGCCGATGCCGTATTTTTCCTTCCGCTCCATATGCACGAATTCAGCGGGAGTAATAATGGTTGGAGAAACAAAAATCAACAATTCCGTCTTGTCCCGCGTGGTCTTTTTACTTTTAAAAAGATGCCCGAGCACAGGCATATCCCCCAGCAGAGGTATCTTGGTTTCCCCGTTAATAATCTTGTCTTTGATCATCCCTCCGATAAGAAGAGTCTGGCCGTTGCCGATCACCACCTTGGTGGAAGCGACCCGCTTGTCTATAATGGGAACGGTATAGGGGATAGAAGTATCCCCCTGCTGCACGGTAAGCGCATAGTCACCGGTCTTCTCGCTTACTTCGGGATTCAGGACTAACGAGATAGTACCGTCGTCGTTGATCGTGGGCGTGGCCTTGAGGATTATACCCACGTTTTCAAAAGTGATCTCCCAAGTGACGGTGACTGTTCCGGAATCTCCCACATCCACCTGCGGTTCCGCCCAGGGAAGCCTTTGGATAACCTGTATAAGGGCCTCCCGGTTGTTCACCGTAGTCACCCGGGGAGCGGAAAGGATATCGGTGTCCATTTCGTTAGCCAGGGCCCTGACCACCACATTCACGTTCTCGTCAAAAATAGCTATGGAGAACGGGGACTCCTCAACGCCGGTTGACTGCACAGGAGGGTATACCGTCGATTTATAACCGATGGCCTGGCTGACCGCGCCCGGGGCTCCGGGATAGGCCGAACCGACCACGGCACCGCCCCATTCAAGCCCTTGTTTATCGGCAAAAAGCTGCCAATTCACCCCCATGGAGTTTTCCTTCTGTAATTTCACCTCCACCACCCGGGCCTCGATAAGGACCTGCTGCGGAGCCACGTCTATAACGGAAAGGAACTGTTCAACCCGGTCCAGATTCTCCGGATAATCGATGACAACAAGAGAATTCGGTTCGTCGTTAAACAACACTTTTCCGTCAGCCGACAATAAAGATTTAATGTTGCTGCTGGCCTGCTGGGCGTAAACGCAGGGACCGGCACATAAAAAAAACAACAGTACCAATAACTTCTTCATTCTCATTACCCTCCTCCAGAGGAACTGGTTGTTGTCGTCAAGTCTGTCGTTGAGCCTGAAGCCGTGCCCGCGGGCACAACCGGCTGGCCCACCACATCGGTGGATTTGAGGTATTTCAGCTTAAAAACGCGGCTGGTCATTTTCTGGTCGACGCTGTTCAGGTAATCTTCTATCTTTTTCATGTTTGTCGGATAATCGATAACAATGATCGAATTCGGTTTTTCCCCCAGGAAAATTTTACCTTGCGCGGAAAGCAGATCGTATATCGTACTCTGCACCATTGTCGATGAAGGCCCCAATCTTCCTGCCGGCGCCGCGGTATCTGCCGGAACAGACGAAGTACCCGCCGCCGGAACGGCCGAGGTTCCCGCCGCCGGAGCGGCCGAGGTTCCCGCCGCCGAAGCGGCCGAGGTTCCCGCCGCCGAAGCGCCCTCCGCTCCGGGGGCAGAAACCGCCTGTAGGATATTTTTTGCCTCGGTATATTTAAGGAGAAATATTTTGGTTATAAGATTAGGAGAGACACGGAAAATATTCCCTTTTTTCTGAACTGTCAAATTACTCAATTCCGCTATACCATCCAGCGCCTCCTCAAGAGAAATACTGGTAAAACTGGCGGTGATGGCCCCGCTGACCTCCCTATCGACAATGATGTTCAGGTCATAATCATGGGCTATAACGCGGAAGAAATCGTTCAACTGCACATCACGCAGTTCAATGGAATAAAGCGACTCTTCCGATTCCAACCGTTTTATTTCCATTACCGGGACAGCGGGCGTCAGACTCTTCTGACCTTCATTCCCGGGCTGCGGGGCCTCATCGGCCGTTTTTCCCCATGCCTGAACGTCCCCGCCCTGATCATTCGGCTGTCCATCAACTGCTCCATCCTGCGCCGGTGCCTCCTGTTCTTCCTGGGCCCAAAGCCGGGGAGCCCCGGGCTGAAAGCTAAAACACATCACTATGATAAAAACAATAATACCTTGCGCGTCTTTCATATCAGGTTTTTGGTTGAGATCCGGCTTTCATCTTGTTTATAAAACTGGCGAATTCCCCAGCATCAAATCCTTTTCCCCAAACGATCATCACCGTATCGTTATTTAAAACACATGAGAATTTTTCCTTACCGGCTGTTTTCAAAAATATCCGGTCCCGGCCTTTACAGGCACCGGCTCCGGGAAACCGCGCTTTCATCCATTGATAATAGGCGTTAAAAAACTCTTCGGAATCTTTCGGGCTATCCCACGCGGTAACGAAAACAATGAGCCGCCGCCCGTCTTTGCCGTAAATCCGTAACCGGTCGTTTTTCCAACCGGACACAGCCTGTTCAACCAAAGTCCTGTCAAGATACTGTCTTAAAGAAAGAGAGAGAAAAAACTCCCCTGCCCGCGCGTCGTACAAATGCTCCCATGATGAAAAGATCCCGCCTTCAAATTCAGCTTCAGCGATATTCGCTCTGCCCCCTCCCGAGGCGCCGCTGACATAGGAATACGGATGCATGATCTGCTGCATGGAATGAGGAGGGGCTTTAAAAAGATCATCCATCCTGTCCCAATCTTTCTGCTTCAAAAAACTCTGAATAAAGTTCGCTCCGTAACCGTATATATTATATACGATATTTTCCCGCATGTATTGTGATTTTTTCAATAATGTATCTTCGATAAAAGTAAAAACGTCACCCGAGTCTTTAAAACTCTTGCCGTCTTTCCGAAGAAGATACTCCATCATCACCGCGGCCGCCTCCCCCTCCAACAAGGACCGGTAAGCAAACGATGTGTCCAGATCATTCTTGAGCCGGCCGGGCCCGAGAAATGTGTCCAGCCCCAGGGAAACATCCTGGAACGCGTGGACAAGTTCATGGACGAGTATAGCTTCGGCTAAAACGGGATGCAGCCAATCTCCCAGCAGGATCAATTTCTTTTTGGGGTCATAGAAAGCGGCGGTAGAGGATACCTGCATGTTCAGAATATTCTCCTTGTAGTCCGCTTCATCGGGAAGGAACCCGAACCATTTCATCATCAGCCCTTCACCTTCCAGCCGCAAAGGAGTATACTCCTCCGACAACTGTTTGGAAAAATAATCCCGCATGGAAACCCGGTCATTAAACTCAATGCCCACCTGCAACGGGGTATTCCACCCCCGGATATTTCGGACTGCGGACGCGAATTCCTCAACCCGTTTTTTTAAATCATCTTTCTCCTGTCGCACCCGCTCGGTAATAAAGGCGGGCGGATTAAGTTCCAGCGGAGCGTTAAATCCGCTGTAATTTACCGCTTGCAAGATATACAAATGACCTATCTTCCCTTCTAACCGTAAAAAAACCGGCAGAAAATCACCGGTGCCGATCCAAACCTTAACGTCAATATTCCCGGTAATCCCCCACTGTTTATACTGCTTCTGAGCGAGGCTGTACTGTAACACATAACAATCTGTGCCGTTTCTTTTTTCCACGCCCATGAAACGTACGGAAGAAGGATCAACCGCCGAGTCATTTATGGTAAAAAGACTGCTTAATACCGTGTATTGCAGGATCTTTTTACTTTCACTCCCGAGAATCTCCAGTTCTTTTTCCACCCATTCCCTTTTTTCCCTATCCCAGGTAAACGGGATCCCCCGGATCTCATACGTCTGGACCCATTGCGAAGTTGATACGCTCCCGGGGATCAACGATGACACCGCCACCCTGCCGTTGGTCTTATAATTATCCCCGTTCTGAATATCGCTGGTAAAAACCAATTTTATATGCACGGACGGATCTTCGATCCAGGTCTCCATGTTCACGCGCACCGCCTTAAGCGCGCCAAAAGCCGCAGTTGTTTTCTCTAAAATAGTATATGCCGGGATCTCCGGCACGGGAACAGAAACGCCTGCCAGCCGGTTATTCTCCCGGGAACGCGCCTGCTGCGCCGATTCAAGATATTCATGCAGGTTAATATTTTCCCATCCCGCCAGCACCGGCAGGAAAAGAAATATAAACAGCAGAAAAAATATTTCGGCGCGGGAATGCTTCTTTATCGTCCTTTTCTTCAATCCAGTATCCCTTTCAACTTCAGGACATAAACGCTTTGCGCGTCCTTCAAAATGACCTCTTCAGCGGATATGGTTACTATCTTTTTATTATCAACGGTATCGCCCTCCTTAAAGAACCGGCCGTCAATAATGGCGGCGCTTGCTCCCGGAGAATAAAAGATCGCCGATAAATTCAAATACGTAACCGGCAGCCTGTCTTTGGCACTATCAAAAACGCTCTCTTCGGATTCACGCAAGAAAGGATTCTTCCGTCCGCCCGGTTCTTTTTTTTCTTCAACCGGGGCGGCTGATCCCTGCCGGACAACGGGAGAATCGGAGAGAGCCTCCGACGGAAGAACGTCCGGCATTGGCGCGCCCGGCGCATGATTTGCCCCAGGAGGCAGCAGGACGGGCTCACCTAAGCCCTGCCCGGCCGCCGGGACATCGGGAGTGATTTGCTGTCCGGTCGTCATCCTTGGCAAAAAATCGCTCTCGGTGAATACCTTCTTGTTCGCCGGATTGGAACAACCGGTAACCAGCGTTCCGCACAACAAAAAAAAGATCACTCTATTCAATGCTCCCCCT
>JBAZGE010000034.1:0-20871 GCA_041653035.1 Candidatus Omnitrophota bacterium | reverse complement strand
ATTGTAAAAGTCTAGGCCAGCGGGAGTTCCCCGTCTGTGAAGACGGGGGTGAGAGCCGTTTCCAGCAACGAAGTTGCTGGACAGGCGAAGCCTGGATTTTAAAAGAACCCCGTCTGTCAAGGCGGGGGTATCTATATTACGCAAGGGAATAAAGTGACAGTTACTTTTGGGGACAGGTATTTTATGGATAAAATTTCGCTTACGGTTTTGGCGGAGGACGAGAAGAAGCGGGTGGATGTTTATTTGACGGAGTTTGCGTCCGGACAGCAGTTGGGGCTGTCGCGGAATTTGATACAGCAGGCTATTGCTTCCGGGAAGGTTACCGTGAATTCATCCGTTGTGGTTAAGCCGCATCATAAGCTGAGGACGGGGGATACCGTGGTTTTCCTGCCGGAGGAGAAAACAGCGCGTGTCATTCTGCCTGAAAATATTCCTTTGGAGATAGTATATGAAGATGACGATCTGGCTGTCATCAATAAACCGGTGGGATTGGTGGTTCATCCGGCGCCCGGCAATTATGAGCATACTCTGGTCAATGCTTTGTTGTTTCATTTTAAAGAGTTATCCGATATCAATCCCCTGCGGCCCGGCATCGTGCACCGGCTGGATAAGGATACATCGGGGATACTGGTGGTCGCGAAGACCAATCATGCGCACTTGATGCTTTCCAAGCAGTTTGCCGACCATTCGATACAAAGGAAATATATCGCCCTGGTCAAGGGGAAAATGGATTATTACGAGAATGTGATCGAACTGCCTATCGGCAGGCATCCGTACAAACGGGATCAGATGGCGGGGTTTGGCCCGAAAGCGAAATACGCCAGAACGCATTACCGTACTCTGGAAAAAAACGAACGTTTCAGCCTGGTGGAATTGGAGCCGTTCACGGGCAGGACGCATCAGCTTCGCGTCCATCTGGCGTATATCGGGCACCCGATACTGGGTGACGTTAAATACGGCAGGAATAATGAGTTCGAACGTTTGGCTTTGCACGCCAAATCGCTGGGGTTTATCCATCCCCGTACGGGGAAACAAGTTGCGTTTGATTCGGATGTACCCGCCGAATTTAAAAAAATGCTTCAAAAATAGATGATTATATTGACATTTTTATATGCCGGTGCTATAGTGTTTTTTCAAGGAGATGGGACTTTTACTATAAGGAGGAAAAATGTCTAAGAGCGGAAAAGCGTATTTATTCATACTTGTAGCCATGATACTTATCTCTTTGTCTCTTGCCGGCGGTGTGTTCTATCTCTTCCAGCAGGAAAAATCCCATGCCGCAAAATTGAAGAATAATCTCGAGGATATTTCCAATAAATATGAAGTCGTAAAACGGGAGAATAAGGATATCGCGAGAAGATTTAAAAGCGCGAAACAATATCTTTTTTCGTATACCCGGATCACGGATACGTCGCAGGGCCAGATCAAAGACCTGAAGAGCGCGCTCAGCCGGCAGGAAGGACTTCTCCAGAGAATGGACGAAGAGATGAATGGCCTAAAGATTGAAATGGAGAAATTGAAAGTGGCCGGCGTTGGCCTGCAGAATAAACTCAGCGAAGCGAACGATATCATAAGAAGAAACGTAGAACAGTTAAAAGATACGCTTGCCCAGAAAACGGCTTTGGAGAAGACTGTTGAAGACTTGCGTTCTCATTCGCAAAAAGTTGAACTGGGGACGATCGTAGTCGGTTCCGACACCGGCAAGAAAGGGTTGTCTGAAGCGCCCGTAAAAGAGCCTCAAAAAGGAAAAACAAAGAAAACGGCAAAAGCCGAAGTGAAACTTCCGGGAGCCGTGCCGCAACCGGCTGTTGAGAAAACGCCCATTCCTCAGGAGTCCAATTCCGGATCAGGGGTGCAAGGTAAAGTTCTGGTGATCAATAGAGATTATAATTTCGCGGTGATTAATTTGGGAAGTAAAGACGGGATTAAACTGGGTGATATTTTTTCGGTCTATCACAATGATACCTATATCGGAGATGTGAAAGTTGAAAAGATCCATGATTCCATGTCCGCGGCCGGATTCTCTACATTGGAAAGCGGAACTAAAGTCGGGGAGAACGATAAGGTAGTACTTAAGAAATAATCCCGCCGGACATCCCGCACAATCCCTTACGCAGCCGATGAGACCTTCTGTTTTCAAAAAGGCGTTTTCAGTCCACGGCACGTTTACCCTGCCGGGCGATAAATCCATATCGCACCGCGCCGTTATTCTGGGTGCGATCGCCAAAGGCAGGACCGTCGTAAAGAATTTCCCGTTCAATAAAGACTGCCTGGCTACCGTTCATATTTTGCAAAAACTCGGGGTATCCGTTACCTCTGAACCGCGCGGTTTTGGTTCCGGAATAGTGCGGGTGACCGGCTGCGGGCTCCATGGTTTGAAGCCGCCGGGCACACCCCTGGTCGTGCAGGAATCCGGGACGACCTTCAGGCTCATGCTTGGTCTATTGGCAGGTCAGGGTTTTTCCGTTATGTTGAAGGCGGGCGGCCCGCTTAAAAAAAGGCCGATGCTTCGGGTTACCTATCCGTTGCGGTTAATGGGCGCGGGCATCGAAGCGGTTCGTTTAAGAAAAGGTGCGGCGGAGGAAGAATATCCTCCGGTTAGGATTTTCGGCGCAGAGTTAAAACCGATTGCATATACTATTCCGGTTGCTTCCGCCCAGGTTAAGTCGGCATTGCTTTTGGCCGGATTGTACGCTTCCGGAAAGACTTCGGTTATCGAACTTGTTCATACCCGGGATCACACCGAACGTATGTTGAGGCTGTTCAGGGCCGATATAGCGGTATCCCAAAAATCAAAATCTGCCGTTATTTCAGTACGCGGGAAGAAAGAGTTGGTTTCTCCCGGGATCATATCGGTTCCCGGTGATATGTCATCGGCCGCTTTTTTTATCGTTTTGGCTTCTCTGATTCCCGGCTCAAAAATCAGGATAAAAAATGTGAGCTTGAACCCTTCTCGAATGGGGATAATCGGGGTGTTGAAAAGAATGAATGCCGGCGTTCGGATCCAAAGATTTTCTCTCAAGCAGAAATCAGGGGAGCAGTCCGGTGATCTTACGGCTGCCTTCAGCAGGCTTAAAGGGGCGGTAGTAAAGAATCGGGAGATCCCTCTATTGATCGATGAGCTACCGGTACTCATGGTAGCTGCCTGTTTCGCGCGCGGAGAAACGATACTGGAAGGAGTCGGAGAATTGCGGGTGAAAGAGACCGACCGTATACGTTCCATGACTGAAAACTTGAAGAAGATGGGAGCGGACATAAAGATCCGTGAAACAGCCGAAGGCGAGGATATCGTGATCAACGGGGGGAGCGGGCTCGACGGCGCCCCGGTAAAGAGTTTCGGAGATCACCGGACGGCCATGAGTTTAATTGTGGCGGGATTGTCGGCCCGCGGCCGTACCCGGATCGACGATGTTTCCTGCATAGATAAATCGTTTCCAGGATTCCTGCGGTTATTGAAAAATACCGTAGGGGCACGGCATGCCGTGCCCCTACGATAACGTTAACATTTTATTTGACAGATACTTCAATTCCTGTTAAAATCTCAACTTACAGCCGATCTTACGCATAACAGTCTATCCTATCTGAGGAGATACTCATGGATAAAGCCAATAGTATATTCAAGAAGGCATTCGATTATCTGTTAGGTTTATTTTCTAATGATATGGGCATAGATTTGGGGACAGCTACTACTCTGGTTTATGTGAAAGGGGAGGGGGTGGTGCTGTGCGAGCCTTCAGTCGTAGCCATTATACGGGGGACGTCCCAGGTCCTGGCAGTGGGAGAAGAAGCAAAGCGCATGCTTGGACGTACTCCGGGGAATATCCTGGCTATCAGGCCTATGAAAGACGGGGTTATCGCGGATTTTGAGATAACCGAGGCTATGCTGCGTTATTTTATTAAAAAAGTCCATCACCGGCGTGTCCTGGTAAGGCCGCGCATCCTTATCGCGGTTCCATCAGGGATCACTGAGGTGGAAAAAAGGGCGGTTAAGGATTCCGCTGAACGTGCCGGAGCCCGCGAGGTTTTCCTGATTGAAGAGCCTATGGCGGCGGCAATCGGGGTTGGCCTTCCCATACAGGAGCCGGTGGGAAATATGATCATTGATATCGGCGGCGGTACGACCGAGCTGGCGGTCATCTCCCTGGCAGGGATCGTGTTCTCTAAATCGATCCGTATCGGAGGGGATGAGATGGATGAAGCCATTATAGAGTATTTGAAGAAGACTTATAATTTGATGATCGGAGAACGCACCGCGGAAGAAATAAAGATCAAGATCGGTTCCGCCTATCCGCTGCCCGAGGAACTGACCTTAGAGATCAAAGGCCGGGATCTGGTGGCCGGGCTTCCTAAAACGGTCAGTATAACTTCCGAAGAGATCCGGGAATCCCTGCAGGAACCGGTACGGGCGATATTAGAGGCCACTAAGATTTCCCTGGAGAGGACGCCTCCGGAACTTGCCGGGGACTTGATTGAACACGGTATTGTGCTGGCGGGCGGCGGTTCTCAGTTGAAGGGGCTGGATAAACTTATCGCGGAAGAAACCGGGTTACCCGTGCATCTTTCCGATAATCCCAATACTGCGGTGGTTCGCGGCACCGGAAAAGTCCTGAATGAAATCCGCTATCTTAAAAAAGTGACCGTGCCCATAAAGTCGGAAATGCATTCATAAGCAGTACCGCAGTTTTTATATATATGTTCCCGCTTAAAAAAAAAGCCTTATAGCCTTCATTGTTTGTGCCGCGTTATTGTTATTGCTTTCTTGCGCGGTTCCTTCCTTTAGGAATTCCATTGTCCAGTTTTTCAGGACGCCTTTGAGTTTGATCTCGGTATTGAAAAGAGAATTTGAAGGGATTATTTTCTATCACCGGAATTATGTCCGGAACGACCGGCTGCGGAAAGAGAACGATCTTTTAAAAAATAAACTGAATGAATCACAGGAGTTGTATCAGGAGAACAAGCGGCTGCGGCAGATTCTCGGCATCAAGAAGAATTCGTCGTATAAAGTGATTGCTTCCGCCGTCATCGGCCGCGATCCCTCAAACTGGTCTTCAGCCGTTATTATCGATAAAGGAAAGGGCAGCGGTATTAAGCCGGGGTACATCGCGGTAAACTTCCTGGGGTTGGTCGGAAAAGTAACGGAAACGGGCGGTTCTGTGGCTAAGGTTATGCTGGTGAACGATCCGAATTTCGCGGTTTCAGCGCAGATACAGAGTACCCGTCAGGAAGGAGCGGTTTCCGGGAGCCTGGGAGGCGTGCTTACCATGAAATATCTCAGCAAGGCTTCGGAAGTGAAAGCCGGCGACGTGGTGGTAACTTCGGGGTTGAACAAATCATATCCGAAAGGGCTGCTTATCGGCAGCGTGGTGGAGAGCGGAGAAGAACTTTCGGGATTGAGCCGTTTTGCGGTTATCAAGCCCGTGGTTGACCCGTCCAATATCGAGGAAGTACTTATTATCATACCGTGAAGAATTTTTATTTTTTTCTGGTTATAATTTCTGCGGCAGTTTTGCAGGCCGCGGTAATGGACTATTTCAGGTTTTTCCGGGTTGCCCCGGACCTGCTCCTGATCTGCGTGGTCCTCGTAAGCCTGTACACAGAGTGGCGATGGGCCCTGGCGTTGAGTCTTTTGTGCGGCGTACTGAAAGATTCTCTCGGCGTGAATACCGTCGGGATGTATACCGTATTATTCACTTCGATCGGTTTTATCACCCTTAAACTATCCCGGGCGCTTACTCTTGACAACGGGATTTTTGGAGCACTTTTCACGTTTGTCGTGGCGTTCGTCTGCGACCTCTGCGTCAGGATCGTGCTCGGCATTTTGGGAACCGTTGTCAGTTGGGGGGTATTACTGCGGATATCGGTACTGGATCCGGTATATACTGCGGTGTTTTTTCTTTTGGCGTGCAGGTTATTAAAACCTCTCCTGCATCCGGTTTCGTTAAGATCATATCGGTAAAAATATTTTGCTTATGCGGATCAAATTGGTCGGACTGATTTGTATTTTTGTTTTTTTATTCCTGGTCTCCGGTCTGTTCAGCCTCGGTGTTATCCACCACGGGAAATACAAGGAATTAAGTGAAAAGAATTGTATCCGTCTTATTCCCCAGCCCGGCAGCAGGGGGAAGATCCTGAGCAGTGAAGGAGATTGCATTGCGGATAATTCTCTGACCTATGATATTATGCTTATTCCTCAGGAAACGGATCTCTTGAGGAGGTCTTTGAAGTCTCTGGCTGCGATTCTGAATATCGACTTGAAAGAGATCAACGCGAGATTCAAAGCGGGATACATTTCTCCCAGTATGCCGGTTACTATCATGAAGAACGTGAACAGCAAAAAGGCTATAGCCGTTGAAGAATCTAAGGCCGGCATTAACGGAGTGGTCATACAGCCTGCGCCCCTGCGAACGTACCCATACGGGAGTACCGCCGCGCATGTGATCGGATACCTGGCTGAGATCGACCACTGGCGGCTTACCAAATTGGCTGATTATGGGTATAAGACCAAAGATAAGGTGGGGTTTGGCGGTATCGAGGAAAAATACGACTATTATCTGCAGCAGGAAGACGGTGGGTTGTCGGTTGAGGTTGACCGCAGGGGTAAGGTTGTCCGCGTTATCGGTTTTAAGCCGCCGCAGAGCGGAAAGGATATTCAACTTACCATCGAGTTAAAACTACAGCGGTTGGTTGAGGAGGTTCTGGGCGGCCGCAACGGTTGTGTGGTGATCATGAATCCGTACAGCGGAGGGATCCTTGCAATGGCCAATGGGCTGGATTTTGATCCGGGCGTGTTCCTTGACACATCGTCCCGGGATGAAGTAAAAAGGATCGTTACCGACAAGAATGCTTTGTTATTGAACAGGAGCATTAAAGGGTTGTATCCTCCCGGGTCTATATTTAAATGCATTGTGGCTGCGGCCGCCCTGGAATCGGGTAAACTGACCCCCGCGACAACGTTTGTCTGTCAGGGAAGCCTTGTCGTCGGCAATAATGAATTTGCCTGCTGGGGAAAACATGGAGAAGAGGATTTGATACAGGCAATCGCTCATTCCTGCGATGTGTATTTTTACAAGACCGGCCTTTTGATCGGGCCGCAGGCAATACACGATTACTCGGAAAAGTTCGGTTTGGCCAAACCGACAACCATTGAACTTCCCTATGAAGCGGGAGGTTTTATTCCCAGCCCGCTTTGGAAAAGGCTCTCCCGGTTTAAAAGCTGGTTTGACGGTGATACGGCGAATATGGCGATCGGGCAGGGTGATGTTTTGGTGACTCCTTTGCAGATGGTGCGCATGATGGCGGTATTCGCGAATCAGGGAAAACTTGTCCGGCCATTCATAGTAAAGGCGATTGACGGCCAGGATGTATCGAATTATCACCGGGGCAGTATAGAATTGCCTTTTAAGAAGAGCACTATTGATGTCGTTCGGAGGGGCTTGCGTGCCGTGGTTACCGATCCTGAAGGGACAGCCGGGATGTTAGCCGCGCTTTCCGTTCCGGTTGCCGGCAAGACGGGTACCGCTGAGGTGGCCGGTAAATTATCGCACGGATGGTTCGTAGGTTTTTTCCCGTTTCAGACCCCGCGTTTTGTTATTTGTGTATTTTTGGAAAACGGCGGTTCCGGCCAGGCCGCAACCGGGCTCGCGAAGGAGATCATAGAGAAGATGGCCAAGGAAAATATGATATAGGAGCGGGACCCGCAGGGGCGAACGGCCGTTCGCCCCTGCCAAAAACGCGGAGGAATATGCGTGAACAGGACTGAACTTAAAATTCTTATTGCTGCCGCCCTCATCTCGATACTTGGCATACTTTCCATATACAGCAGTACGTACTGTAAAGAGGGGGTGATTTGGTCGGCCATCTATAAGCGCCAGATAATCTGGACGGCGCTGGGTATTGCGGTTTATTTGTTTATTTCCCGCGTCAACTACCGGAAATTCTGGGATTTGACATATGTGTTGTACGCTCTGGCTTTGTTGTTGCTCTTTATCGTTTTTATTTCCGGAGTGGTCCGCCTCGGCGCCCAGCGTTGGATTAGGCTGGCCTGGTTTAATTTTCAGCCTTCGGAGATCGTAAAACTGGTGATGGTAATCTTCCTGGCCAGGTATTTCAGCAGGAAATCCGCGGATGACATGTCTTTGAAGGTTAACCGGTACGGCATGTTTCGCGCGCTCATCCTGCCGTTTATTTTTGTGGCGGTCCCGACCTTTTTCATTATTGAACAACCGGACCTGGGAAGCGGGGTGATCGTAATTTGCATATTTATGGCCATGCTTTTCCTGGCCAACGTGAAGTTCAAATATATCGCTTTCTTTTTGGCTCTGTCGATTCTTGTTTTGCCTGTAGGCTGGGGAATGCTGAGAGATTATCAAAAGGAAAGACTGCTGGTGTTTTTAAACCCCGGAATAGACCCTTTGGGAGCCGGGTATACCATTATCCAGTCAAAGATCGCGGTTGGTTCCGGAGGGATATTTGGAAAAGGGTGGCTTGCGGGAACGCAGAGCCAACTGCATTTTTTGCCGGAATCGCACACTGATTTTATTTTTGCCGTTTTCGCGGAAGAACGGGGGGTTTTGGGAGTGCTGGTGTTATTATCCCTGTATTTTTTCCTTATTCAGCAGGCTCTTTCCATCGCTTCGCGCACCAGCGATACGTTCGGCAAGCTTCTTGCCAGCGGTATCGGGCTGGTCCTGACCATACAGGTTTTTATCAATGTTGCCATGAACATGGGAATGGCCCCGGTAGTAGGCCTGCCGCTGCCCCTGATGAGCTATGGCGGGTCTTCGGTTTTGGTGACCTATATAGCCCTGGGTATGCTGGTGAACATCAACAAGCACCGCGCGGTGTTCTAAGCGGGGCAGGTTCGACAGTGGTCAAAATCGCAGACGTCCGGCATTTTGCCTGCGGCTTTACGGCCGTCACGAAAATTTTTGCCGCCGGCTGCGGTTTACGTTTCGCTGCAGGCGCGGGATAGTAAGCAAGTCATCGCCTTCCGCTCAGCGTAATTCCTTGCCGGCCGGAAGTGTCCCGGGGGATATGCCAAAAAATTTCTAATTGTGCCGGCCATAAATCCTCCGGCAAAATGCCTCGAGTTTCCATAATAGTTGCTTGATGTGGAACGTTTAGAAAAATTTTCAAAATTCCGTTAGATTTAAGCATCCCACACGTCTATTATAGTGGGAGGTGTAGAGATGGCAGAGATTATTTCGGTTGTAGCAGTTGAAAGAAAGATATATTACATAAGAGGGAGAAAAGTAATACTTGATGAGGATTTGGCAAGGTTGTATGCAGTGGAAACAAAATACTTAACCAGGCAGGTAAGGAGGAATCCCGAAAGGTTTCCCGAAGATTTCCAGTTTCAATTGACAAAAGAAGAGTTTTTGAGGTGCCAAAAAGTCACCTCAAAAAGAGGTGGCAGGAGATATCTTCCGTATGCTTTTACTGAACAGGGTATTGCTATGCTTTCAAGCGTATTAAACAGTAAACGGGCTATTCTGGTGAATATTCAGATTATGCGCGTTTTTGTTAAGTTGAGAGAGGTTTTAATTCAAAATAAGGAATTTACCGGTAAATTGTGCGAGCTGGAACGACGGATTGATAAACATGATGCGGAAATACGAGTAATTTTTGAGGCGATCAAGCAGTTATTAGAACCGCCGCCGGTGGAAGAAAATAAACCGGCGATAGGATTCAGGTCGTGATTTTCCTTTGAGCCCCGGCATTTTTCCTGCGGCTTTACGGCCGTCACGAAAATTTTTGCCGCCGGCCGCGGCTTACGCTTCGCTGCAGGCGCGGGATAGTAAGCAAGTCATCGCCTTCCGCTCAGCGTAATTCCTTGCCGGCCGGGAGTGTACCGGGGGATATGCCAAAAAATTTCTAATTGTGCCGGCCATAAATCCTCCGGCAAAATGCCTCGAGTTTTCATAAAAGTTTTTCGAGGAATACAAACTGTAGGGCGTGTTTACCGAACGCACCGAATCTCAGCTTGAAGTTCCAATTTGAAACTTAAAGTTTAAGCAATAAAGAACTTATTACAATCTGTGATAAGTGTTGTGATTACGTGGAAACCTAAGGTCACAAATTGTGACCTTATATCGTTCGTATATATAAGCCTTGGTATTTTGTCTGCGGGTTTAATTGCGCGAGTGAGGAAAAATCAGGGTATTTCCTCGCTCGAAAGATTTTCCACTGATTTTCTTCGAAAATCAGTGACCGCAAAATTTATCCCGCGTTTTCGGCGGCTGCGGAACTCGCCCTTGACCCTTCTGTGTCAAGGGCTCAAACATTCTCGCCGTCCCGGTATTGTCGCTCTTGCCTTCGGCAGGCGCTCCACCGGGATTCCCGAAAACGCGTGATAAATTTTTTTAAAATCTTAATTCGCGAGCAAATACCCTGATTTTTCCTCCGAATTTGTTACAAGCAAGTAAAACCGGGGAGATCGTAAAATACTATGTCATGGAGAGGATATTACAAACTGGGATATACTAATGGAAGGGCGCTTTCCTTGCACGCGCCGAATCTCAGTTTGAGGTTTCATTTGAAGGAGTTTCTAGTGTAGTGCGTCATATTTCCTACTTTACAACTTGCTATACTTTCTAACTTATGGTATACTTTTGATGGAGGTGAGAAGATGACTATTACTAAGCTTAAGGCGAAAAATCAGGTTACGCTGCCTGCTGTTATCGTGAAACGGCTCCATTTGAAGAACGATGAGTTGTTTGCGATCGATGTGGAGAAGAATTATATTAAACTTATTCCGGTTAGAGTTGAGCCGCGCTATACGGCTGAGGAGCTTGCCGGTATTGATCGCGTGGTTGCAAAAGAAAAAGGAAAGGCAAAAGTTTTTAAGCCCGGTAAAGAGTTTTCATCGTATTTGAAGAAGATTGCTAAATGAAGAGAATATGTGTTCTGTCTTCTTTCAAGCGTTCCCTTAAGAAACTCACCCCTCAAGATAGGAAACAGCTTGCAAACGGCCTGGAAGAGTTTAATTCGTTTCTTGTTACGGGAAATGCTCCTGCCGGATTGGGTTTCAAAAAGATAAACCACGATAAGTTTGAATTCAGGATAAGTATACGGCTACGTGTTGTCGTTAAGGCTGAAGGGGATGACTATTGTTTCGTTTTAGCCGGAAACCATGACGATGTTAAAAGATATCTCCGTAGTTTTAGATAACTATGGAGTTGTACGTAGTTTTACGAGCTTATGAGCCACGAGCTATGAGCTAAACCACGTATCTAACTAAAAGGGATCTACATGTTATCTGACGAGATTTTACTATGCACCCGCAAGCCCGGGCAATATATCGGGCAGGAATGGAATGTTTCGCGCAAGGATTTTGATAAGGCGGGGATCCGGTTCGCTCTGTGTTTTCCCGACCTCTATGAAATCGGGATGAGCAATATCGGGATACGGATCGTTTATGATGTTTTGAACAAGATCGATGATGTTGCCTGCGAACGGGTGTTTTCTCCTGATAAAGATATGGAAGAGGCCCTGCGGAGCCGTAATCTGCCGTTGTCTTCTCTTGAATCCGGCAGAGGTCTGAAGGAATTCGATATGATCGGGTTTTCTCTCGGGTACGAGCTTTTGTATACCAATGTCCTTAATATTCTTGATCTGGCGGATATTCCTTTTGCGTCAAGCGAACGGGATGCGAAATTTCCCTTGATCATCGGCGGCGGGCCCTGTGTATTGAATCCTGAGCCTATAGCCGAATTTTTCGATCTCTTTGTGATCGGGGAAGCTGAGGAAGTGATCGTGGAAATCATGGCCGTTTACCGGAAGTCAAAGGATCGATATCGAAGCGGGGAGTTATCGAAACAGGATTTGTTGATATCGCTGGCGCAGATAGAGGGGATATATGTTCCTTCATTGTATAAAGTATCTTATGATAGTGAAGGCCATATTTTGAAAATGGAGCCGTGTGTTGAAAATGTTCCGGAGAAGATCAGGAAACGCTACATTAAGGATTTGGATAAATCTCCGTATCCGTTGGATTGGCTCGTGCCGTATGTACAGGTGGTCCATGACCGGGCTTCATTAGAATTGGCTCGCGGATGTCCGAACGCCTGCCGTTTCTGTCAGGCCCGGAGCCAGTATTATCCCTATAGAATAAGGCGGAAGGATACCCTTATTGATCATGCCTGCGAATTATATAAACGCACCGGGTATGACGAAATTTCATTAGGCGGGTTATCGGTAAGTGATTATCCGGGATTGGAAGAACTGCTGATTACGCTCACCGGTCTTTTTAAGGCGAAGGCGGTAAGCCTTTCTTTACCGTCGGTAAAAGCAAAGACCATGCTTGGGAAAGCGTCGGAGATTATTGCCAGTATCAAGAAAACAGGTTTGACTTTCGCGCCTGAGGCCGGGACGGAAAAAATGCGCGGGATATTGAATAAGGATTTTAACGCGGAGGAATTCTTTAAAGTTCTCGAACAATCGTATGCCGCCGGATACCAGCACGTGAAACTTTATTATATGACCGGCCTTCCTGAAGAAGAAACAAGCGATCTGGACGGGATCGCGGACTTCACGTATGCCGTTTCTCAGGCCAGAAGAAAGGTCAATCTCGGCCCGGCGCAGGTGAACATCAGTATTAACACGCTCATCCCGAAACCGCATACCGCTTTTGAGCGGCTGGCCATGGATTCTTTGGAAACCATCGCCTGGAAGCAGAATTATCTCCGGGACAAAATGAAAAACAGACGATTCAAGCTGAATTTCCATAACCGCCAGATGAGTTTTATGGAAGGAGTGTTTTCCCGCGGAGATCGCAGGCTGGGTAAGGTAATAGTGAATGCGTTCCGGAAAGGCGCGCGTTTTGACGCCTGGAGTAGTTACTTTAATTTTGAGAGGTGGATGGAAGCATTTCGGGAAACCGAGGAGCGTCCGGAGTTTTATTTGCGGAAAATACCGAAAGAGGAAATCCTGCCTTGGGATCTTATAGATTTAGGCGTTGAGAAGGAAACAGTTTATCCCCCCAGTTAACTAATACAAAAGTTTGTCAGAGATCCTTGAAAGGGGATATTTTTGATATATACTTTATATGGAGATTAAAAAAGTTTTAAAACCGATTTACGTATCTATTCTTGCTTAATCCTGCCAAAGCTGGATACGGAAGCCACGGGTCGGAAGAAATGCTTTTTTAGGGGAAAAAAAGTAATCTTTAATAGCCAATTTCTTTGGAGTTTTACTTTTAAACCTTTTCTTTTGATGCCGGGTTGCCGTAAAGTGGATAATCCGGTTTTTTATTTGGGAATGGCCGGAGTTTTTTAGAAAAGGGGTTTAATTGCGTTCCCGCAGGCAGTTTGAAAACGGTGACATTATTTCCCCGATGATGCCGGATGTCAGAAAAAGAAGCGGCCTATTTCGCACATTGCAAAATCAAAGTTTGCGGGGAGAGGGAGCAATGTTTTAGGCCGCTTTTTAAAAATATCTTTGGGCGCAGTTTGGAAGAGTAATTTTTTAACGTACGATAAAACGGGTTTTTCATGGAGGTAGGTCTCGAAAAAAAAGGGGGGGGAATGAGGGGAATATTGTTTTTTGTTTTAGGTTTTTCGCTTTCTGTGTTTTTTTTCGTGGGTATCGTTGAAGCACAGGTTACTGAGGGTAATCTGTGGGATGGTTCATCAAAATTGCTGGGAAGCCGCAACCTCAAGAATTTACTGCCGATAGGACAATTTTTCGGCGAGGGTACTGAGGAAAATCCAGCGCCCGCGCAACAGCTTCAAACCACGCAAGAAAAAGCCGCGAATACCAACGCCAATCCCGAAAACACTCAGAACAATAAAGTAGCCGCCAATGCCGCGGATGATGAGGGGCAGCTTACGACTGCAGCAGCGGCCTACAACGCCGCAGACAAAACCATTACCTATAAAGATGCCGATGGTAACGATGTGAGCGTTGCAATCGCGGATATTGGTTTGAGCGAGGAATGGTTGTCTGTTTTGTCGAATAACGGGAATACCCTTTCTGTTACCTTAAGCGGGGATGGCGAGGTAAAACTTATTACCGGCAGTGATTCAAAAGGAGCTAAGAAATGGGAGTATGATCCCCAGACGCATGCGGTAATGCATTATACGGGATCAAACGGGAATGAGCGTCCGACGGTTGTAACCTCGGAAGAGCAGTATACCGGAAATTACGTCTGGTATGGTGAAGGTGTCGAGGATCCCGGAGCCGGTCCCGACGGACATATGGTCATGCAGCGATTCAATTATGACGGAGTTGGTGAGCTTGCAGCCGTCGATTATTTTACGTATACTGCCAGCGGGACGGGTTCGTCGGTTGGACGGTATATGTACAGGCAGGACTCCGTGGCAGGAAAAAACATATCCGGGGCAGTGGAGAGCCTCTCCGTTACTTGCGGAGATGATTGTTATCAGGATTGTTACGAGTTAAGAACTAAATTTTATGACGATCCATTACTGCCTTCTGGAGAGCCGACATTGACCGGAACGGTGATGGTTGATAATTACAGAAGATATTGGCTGAGTACAGACGACGGTAAATGGTATCTGCTTACTGCCCGGCAGGACAATGTTGATGCCGATAATGACGGTTTTTCCGGAGCGGATGAAATGAATCAAGTGGATTGGCAGGCTATGGAAGGTGAAACCATCACGGTGCGCGGGTATGAAATGGGATCAAGCAGAGAGACAGGTATTTATGTGGACGGGAACCCGGCGGAGATATTTGAAGTCAGTGAAATCCTTACCGAAGATGAAAAGGCTGCGTTAGGAACGGAGGGGATCCGGGATTTTGAGATCACAAGCGCTGTTCTCGGCGCAGTCATGCCTGATCCGGACAACCGCATTCCCGGAACGCTTGCGTCGATGGTTACTTTATTTGATCTGACCTTTGGCGATGAATTAAATAATGCGCTCGGCATAGACCTTTCCGGTGTGATCAATGAAAGAGTGGGGGAGATGGGCAATGCCTTCGGCGTGTTGATCGGTGGTGAAAGCCCTATTGGCCAATTGTTCGGGGATACTCAATTAGGGGATGGTAATGTATTTGTGGATTTGCTCGGGGGTGGAACGGAGATTGATTTCGGAGCGATGTTGGGGGCGCCGGGAGTTGATCCTTTGGGAGGGTTATTTTAAAGTTCATGTAAATCTTTTGTAGTTGCGATGCAACCCCCCGGGGTTGCTCTTTTGATCTTTTGCGCCGGGTTGCTCACGTTTAAAGGGCAGCCCGGGTTTTTTTTGAAAGCAGAGAAAATTTTAGTAAAAAATAATTCAAAAAAAATACTTGACAAAAATACATATCCGAGGTATATTTGATACTCCACTGCGAATAAGGTAATTCAGATGTATCCGCAATAGATTTACCTCAGTGAATCTAAAAGTGTTTTTTTTACCATATTTGAAAATAGAGAGTAGATTGTAACGAAGAAACCGGTTCCGGGATCTATGGTTTCGGTATCTGGTAAGCCTTCGTTTTCGCTCTTTGACAATTAAATAGCCAAGCCAATAGCCGCGAAGGTCGTATGATTTTCGCGGTGACGTGAGGTTAGTAAAAGTAATGAAAAGTAATCAAAGAGCCTTTATATAAACTTATCTAAAATTTTTTTGGAGAGTTTGATCCTGGCTCAGAGTGAACGCTGGCGGCGTGGATTAGGCATGCAAGTCGAGCGATATCCTGGATGAGGAGGTTGAAGCCGCAAGGCAGATTCCAACGAGTCCGGGAATATAGCGGCAAACGGGTGAGTAACGCGTGAGTAACCTGCCTCAATACCGGGGATAGCTTCGCGAAAGTGGAGATAATAACCGATGTGTCCATTTTTGCTCATGCAAAAATGGGTAAAGGTCTTCGCAAGAAGATTGTATAGAGAGGGGCTCGCGTCCTATCAGCTAGTTGGTGGGGTAATGGCCTACCAAGGCTTTTGACGGGTAGCTGGCTTTAGAGGGTGGTCAGCCACACGGGGACTGAGACACTGCCCCGACTCCTACGGGAGGCTGCAGTCGAGAATCTTTAGCAATGGACGAAAGTCTGACTATGCGACGCCGCGTGAGGGATGAAGGTTTTCGGATCGTAAACCTCTTTCGATTGGGAAGAAGCCCTTGACAGAAATGTCAAGGGTTGACGGTACCAAGAGAAGAAGCCACGGCCAACTCCGTGCCAGCAGCCGCGGTAATACGGGGGTGGCGAGCGTTACTCGGAATTACTGGGTGTAAAGGGCAAGTAGGTGGCTCTGTAAGTTGGGGGTGAAATTCTTCGACTCAATCGAAGAACTGCCTTCAAAACTGCAGAGCTTGAGGCTGGAATAGGAGAGCGGAATTCCCGGTGTAAGGGTGAAATCTGTAGATATCGGGAGGAACACCAGTTGCGAAGGCGGCTCTCTAGTCTAGATCTGACACTAATCTGCGAAAGCTAGGGGAGCAAACAGGATTAGATACCCTGGTAGTCCTAGCCGTAAACTATGAGCACTAGGTGTTGGAAGTAAAACTTTC
Organism: Candidatus Omnitrophota bacterium; assembly: GCA_041653035.1. Taxonomy (GTDB): domain Bacteria; phylum Omnitrophota; class Gorgyraeia; order Gygaellales; family Profunditerraquicolaceae; genus JAQTZX01. Next base: position 4,417 of record JBAZGE010000034.1, on the reverse strand, counting down.
TGCGCCGTAAGATAACTCGTTAAGTGCTCCACCTGGAGACTACGGCCGCAAGGCTAAAACTCAAAGGAATTGACGGGGGCCCGCACAAGCGGTGGAACATGTGGTTCAATTCGATGCTACGCGAAGAACCTCACCAGGGTTTGACATATAGGAAGTAGGAACTTGAAAGAGGGACGACCTGTCAAGTCAGGAACCTATACAGGTGCTGCATGGCTGTCGTCAGCTCGTGTCGTGAGATGTTGGGTTAAGTCCCGCAACGAGCGCAACCCTCGTCCTTAGTTGCCACTCTCAAGGCCGCAAGGCTTAGAGAAGCACTCTAAGGATACTGCTCGCGATAAGCGAGAGGAAGGCGGGGATGACGTCAAGTCCGTATGGCCTTTATACCCTGGGCTACACACGTGTTACAATGCCCACTACAAAGCGTTGCCAAACCGCGAGGTGGAGCTAATCGCAAAAAAGTGGGCTCAGTTCGGATTGGAGTCTGCAATTCGACTCCATGAAGCTGGAATCGCTAGTAATGGCGGATCATCTACGCCGCCGTGAATACGTTCCCGGGCCTTGTACACACCGCCCGTCAAGCGATGGAAGCTGGGGGTACCTAAAGTCCTCAAGTAATTGAGGCCTAAGGTAAAACTGGTGACTGGCGCTAAGTCGTAACAAGGTAGCCGTACCGGAAGGTGCGGCTGGATCACCTCCTTTCTAATAAATTCTGCTTGCAGAATTTATGGGAAGTTTAGCCCGAGTACTCACGAGGAGCTAAACAGCTTGGCTATTTAATTTGGGCCGCAGGCCTTATAAGCCTGCGGCCATAAATGTACGGGAGCCATGCCTCCCTCTAAAGTTATGAGCGATGGTCTCCTGATTTTTTTTAAAGAGTCGGGCCCATAGCTCAGTTGGTTAGAGCACAGCCCTGATAAGACTGGGGTCAGAGGTTCGAATCCTCTTGGGCCCAATTTAGTTTTCAGTTATCAGTTTTCTGTTGTCAGAAGGGTTAATCTGAGAACTGAAAACCGACAACCGACAACTAAATGGGGGCAGTAGCTCAGCTGGGAGAGCACATGCTTTGCAAGCATGGGGTCGGCGGTTCGATCCCGCTCTGCTCCACTTAATTCTTTTAAAAGAATATACCGGTACATTTCGCGTAAATGTACCCCGTTAGAAACTATGTCGCAGATAGTGTGCAATTTATGTTTCTAACGGGGTGAACTCGTGTTTTTATGATCTGAAGGCTATCTTCAGGCTTCGGGCCGAAAACACATTACGCTCTTTGACAACTACAAGTAATAAAACTACAATAGCTGAGAGTCTTATTATAATTAACGGTTAAGCTACAAAGGGTCTATGAAGGATGACTAGGTTAGGTGAGGCGATGAAGGACGGGGTAAGCACCGATATTGGCCCGGGGAGCCGCAAACAGGCTATAATCCGGGCATTTCCGAATGGGAAAACCCTTCTGATCTAATAATCAGAAACCCTGCGCTGAATACATAGGCGTAGGGAGCGAACCAGGAGAAGTGAAACATCTAAGTAACCTGAGGAAAAGAAATCGAATGAGATTCCCCCAGTAGCGGCGAGCGAAAAGGGAAAAGGCTAAACCTCTGTTGTTTTCGCAAGAAAGCAAGAGGGGGGTTGTGGGACCTCAATATGGCAGATGGAGAGATAGTAAAAGTGTCTGGAAAGTCACACCAGAGAGAGTGAAAGTCTCGTATACGAAATCTTAACATCGCTTAGAGGTATCCCAAGTACCACGGGACACGGGAAATCTTGTGGGAATCCGGGCCGACCACGGTCTAAGCCTAAAAACTACACCTAAACCGATAGCGTACAAGTACCGTGAGGGAAAGTTGAAAAGAACCCCGGGAGGGGAGTGAAATAGAACCTAAAATCATAGACCTACAAGCAGCGGGAGGACTATGCTCCGGAGCAATCCGGAGAATGTCTGACCGTGTACCTATTGAATAATGGACCGACGAGTTATTCTTGCAGGCAAGCTTAAGTACTGGGTGGGAGCCCATTATGAAGGCGTAGGGAAACCAAGTCCTAACTGGGCGACTAAGTTTGCAGGAATAGACCCGAAGCTGAGTGATCTACCCTTGACCAGGAGGAAGTGCCGAGAAATCGGCATGGACGTCCGAACCTATTAGCGTTGAAAAACTACGGGATGAGTTGAGGGTTGGAGCGAAAGACTAAACAAACTCAGAAATTGCTGGTTCTCCCCGAAACAATTCTAGGGTTCGCCTTGTGAACTACATTATAGGGGTAGAGCGCTGAATGGACTGCTGGACGCTACCGCGTTGCTGAGTCCAACCAAACTCCGAATACTATAATGACTATCACAGGAGTAAGACGACCGGGGCCAAGCTCAGTCGTCAAAAGGGTATCAGCCCAGACCACCTGCTAAGGTCCCCAAGGATAGGCTAAGTTGTAAAGGAGGTGAATCCGCTTAGACAGCCAGGATGTTGGCTCAGAGGCAGCCATCATTTAAAGAGTGCGTAACAGCTCACTGGCCGAGCGAATTTGCGCCTAAAATGAGCGGGGATCAAGCCTATTACCGAAGCAGTGGGTTTTTTCCGACGCAAGTCGGAGGGAGCGGTAGGGGAGCGTACTTTGATGGTTGAAGTCGTACCGTGAGGAGCGATGGACGTCAAAGTAGTGATTATGTCGGTATAAGTAGCGAATAAACATGCGAGAAACATGTTGGCCGAAATTCTAAGGTTTCCTGGGGAAGGTTAATCCGCCTAGGGTTAGTCGTGCCTAAGCTGAGGCCAAATGGCGTAAGCGATGGATAATCTGTTAATATTCAGATACTAACTTATTGGCGATTCTCTGGTAACAGAGGAGTGCTTTCTGTGTGACGTAGGAGGTTTGGGTCTGCGCAGTGTTGGATGTCTGCGTTCTTTCATCCGGAAGGTTGAGAGGGGATCCGGAGGTTTCCGAAGGAGTAGTGAACCACAACCACTCTGCCAAGAAAAGCACAGAAGAAGTCGATAAGTTACACGTACCGGAATCCGACACAGGTAGAACACCAGAATATGGTAAGGCCCTCGAGATAACTCTCGTTAAGGAACTCGGCAAAATAGCCCCGTAACTTCGGGATAAGGGGTGCTCTTCTCCGAAAGGAGAAAGAGTCACAGTAAAGTGGCCCGGGTGACTGTTTAGTAAAAACACAGCTCTCTGCTAACTCGAAAGAGGATGTATAGGGAGTGACACCTGCCCAGTGCTGGAAGGTTAAGGGAATCTGTCAGCGGGAAAGTCCTGCGAAGCATTGAACCGAAGCCCCAGTAAACGGCGGCCGTAACTATAACGGTCCTAAGGTAGCGAAATTCCTTGTGGGGTAAGTTCCCACGCGCACGAATGGTGTAACGACTTGGGCGCTGTCTCAACGAGAGACTCGGCGAAATTGTAGTGGCGGTGAAGATGCCGTCAACCCGCATCAAGACGAAAAGACCCCAGAACCTTTACTGCAACCTATTATTGGATTTTGGTTCAATCTGTGTAGCATAGGTGGGAGGCTTTGATTACCGGCCGCTAGGTCGGGAGGAGCCACAATGTGAAATACCACCCTTGTTGTGCTAAAATTCTAACCTTCTTGTCTGAATCGACATAAGGGACAATGATAGGCGGGCAGTTTGACTGGGGCAGTTCCCTTCTAAAAGATAATAAAGGGGCCCAAAGGTTGGTTCAAGGCGGTCGGCAATCGCCTGTTGAGTGTAAGCGCAAAAACCAGCTTGACTGCAAGACTGACAAGTCGCGCAGATACGAAAGTAGGGGCTAGTGATCCGGTGGTGTAGTGTGGAATTGCCATCGCTCAACGGATAATAGGTACTCTGGGGATAACAGGCTTATCGGGCTCGAGAGTTCACATCGACAGCCCGGTTTGGCACCTCAAATTTGGGGTGGTCCGGAAGTGATTCCGGACAAGTATTGGCTAATAACGGTGGAGCCCTTACAAGGGTAATACCGTGGGAAGTCTTACTGGAACCTTAAAGCAGTTATCATATGGTCTTTTCTCTTGGTGACAAAATTAATCTGAATAGTATGTCGGATAACTTAACGATCAAACTACAATTCTAGAATGCGTTTAAGTGCTATCGCGTATATTAAGCAGAAGTAATTTGTTGCCTTGAGAAGCCATGGTTTCAATAAGACCCCGTAACGACTGATTTCGTGGGCAGCTTATCCGGCTGTCGATACACGAATGAGATAGGAAGCAGGTTTTGGTCCTATCACACGCCAACTCCATCGACTGCAACGGTGGATGAAGATATAGTCTAATCCCGTGCGTAAGCGCGGATACGATTGCGATGTCGGCTCATCCTATCCTGGGGCTGTATAAGGTCCCAAGGGTCCGGCTGTTCGCCGGTTAAAAGGGTACGCGAGCTGGGTTTAGAACGTCGTGAGACAGTTCGGTCTCTAT
>JBAZGE010000033.1:0-21043 GCA_041653035.1 Candidatus Omnitrophota bacterium | reverse complement strand
GAAATACTGGCTTTGAAAGAAATCCTGCGGCAGGTGAATATCGGGTATAACATCAGACTCGGCGACCTTTACGCTCAGAACGATTGCTTTGACGAAGCGATAAAAGCGTACGAAAATGCGCTGGTTTTCAAGCCCGATGATCCCGATCTGGAATATAATCTCGGGGTGCTTTTTGAAACAAACAAAAAGGATGCACCGAAAGCGGCGGAGCATTATCGCAGTTATCTCCGGTTAAGGCCGGATGCGCCGGATAAAGATGAGATAAATAAAATAATCGGTTCCCTTCTGAACGATTCCTCCTTCTAACCGTCCCTTTTCACAATTCACATAGAATTCACACAGCCTTAATGATTTTGTCACCTTGCTGTTTTATACTTTTCTTGAGCCGGGACAGAAGGCTCATTGGAGCTGATATGATGAATGATGTTTTTCAAATAACGGCCGCGGTTGGTTTATTGGCGATAGTGCTTTTCTCAATCCGCCGGTTTGCCGGATGCCGTAAAACCAGCGCGGAGATAGTTGCGAAGTTATTCAATTATTGCTGCCGGCGGCACCGGAACGGGGAAAAAGACGTATGATGAAAAAGAGAAAAATCTTAATCGTCGATGATGAAAAGGAACTGGTTAAGCTGATCGCTTTCAATTTGACAATAGCCGGGTACGATGTGCTTGCCGCAGAGAACGGCATTGAGGCGTTGGAAATCTGCGCGGTTGAAAAGCCCGCCTTGATTATTCTCGATATCATGCTGCCCAGGATTGACGGCTGGGAGGTATGCCGGCGCATAAGGCTTAATTCTCATACGCGGCATATACCTATTATTATGCTGAGCGCCCTTTCCGAGGTTGACGATAGGCTTAAAGGCTTTGATCTCGGGACGGATGACTACGTTACCAAGCCGTTCAGCCCGAGAGAATTGGTTGTCAGGGTAAAACGGGTCATCGCGCGGTCGGAAAACAAAACCTCGGACACAAAGACCGTCAAAATCGGATTGCTGGAGATAGACGGGGAAGATTTTTCAGTAAAGCGCAACAGCGAAGAGATTATGCTTACTGAAAAAGAAAAAGGCATCCTCGGCCTCCTTATGAATAATCCCGGAATAGTCCTGAGCCATAGCGATATCCTGGATGCGGTCTGGGGCCGGGACAATATTGTCGAGTACGGTAACATCGATGTTCATATACGGCATTTGAGGGAAAAGATAGAGAAAAACCCTGAAGATCCGCAGTTCATTAAGACGGTAAAAGGAGAGGGATACAAGCTTGAAGCATGAGCCTTCGCAGAGTTCACCTAAAGTTCACAGTCCTTTAAGGATTTTGTAACACGGGTGTTGTAGGCTTAAGCTGTAAGACCGGACACAACTCTTAAATTATGCGCGAAAAAATGAAAAAACTTATCAGGAAAATAGCGGATTACCTAAGGGCGGTCATCGATGAAGAATCGAGGAACATGGATGAATATGCCCGGCAATTTGATAAAGCCTGATACAGCGGGCTCCAATACCATGAAGAAAGAAAAAAAGATACTGATCGTGGAAGACGATAAACATATCAACGAGCTGATTTCTTATAACCTGTCCAGGAATGGATTTGTCCCTGAATCCGTTTATGACGGTTTCCAGGCCCATGACAGGCTTGAAAAGGAGGTTTTCGACATAGTGATCCTGGATATTATGCTGCCGGGCATCGATGGTTTTCATATCTGCCGGGACATTAAGAAAAATCCCGCCGCTTTTAAGACGTTTGTGGTTATTTTGACCGCTAAAGCGGAATCCCAGGATAAAATCTACGGCAACCTTATGGGAGCCGACCATTATATTACCAAGCCTTTCAGTGTCGCTCAATTAATGGATGTCATCAGGGAATTAACCGCCATGAGAGACAAGGAATTTTTTGTTGCTCCGGTTGGTGCGGTGAACGCGCCGGCCCACAGGAAAGGGGGATGATGATGTGCCCTTGTTTAAGTTCAAAAAGCAGGTATGCGACATGCGGCCGTTTTGAAGACGGCCTGATGGTGCCGTCGGTATTTGAAAGAGAGAATTACTGTTTTGCCCTGTATGAGCTTTGCCCGCTTTTTTGCGGCAGGGGAGAAAGCGGCTATCCTGGGATAATTGAAGCAGGCCTCGAACCGGCAAGCATGGGGCGGACATGATTATCAGAGGTAAATACAACTGCCGTCATAATTTCACGGCTTATAACGAAAAGAAGGCAAATAGAGGCGGGAAAGGAGGTGTATTTAAAATGCAGGCCATGTCGATAATACGCAGGGACTTTGCTGCGAATAATTTACGCAGACAGCTTGACTATTTGCACAACATTGTGGACAATCTGGGAAAAGAGAAGGTCGACGGTGATCGTGCGGGCGAGTCCTTGAGAGAGATAGAGAATAATCTGCGTCAGATCAGGAAATTGTGCATAAATAACTAACGTAAGGAGGAAATTAAAATGAGGAAGATTTTCACATCAATTACGGCAATCGCTCTTTTCGGTATGATCTCAGGAATGGGCTTTGCTTATGCCGGTGAAATAGATATTCTGCTTCAAAAACTGGTGGAAAAAGGCGTTTTGACTGCCGGTGAAGCGCAGCAGATCGGCACCGAGACCAAAGAACAAATTAAGGCGGATACTGCCGCGGGAAAAAATTATTCTTTGCCGGCGTGGGTCCAGAATACTAAACTAAAAGGTGATTTCAGGTTACGATATCAGTATAATCATGCCAAAGCTTCGGTTACCGATCAACAGAGAGGCCGTTTTCGTCTAAGGGCGGGCCTGGAGTCAAAAGTAAACGAAAAACTCCTGGTGGGTTTTGGCCTCGCCAGCGGAAAAACGGGCGATCCCCGTTCTACGAACCAGTCATTGACCGATTCGTCCGACAAAAAAACCGTAATAATCGATTATGCGTATGCTCAATACAGTCCTTTATCCTGGGCGACTTTAATCGGCGGTAAGATGAAAAACCCCCTTTGGGAACCCGGGGATATGGTCTGGGATACCGATATCACTCCCGAGGGAGGCGTTTTAGCTTTGGCAAAAAAGATTAATTCCAGAACGGAATTGTTCTTAAATACGGGCGTTTTCGTCATTGACGAGCAATCAAGCTGTGATCACGACCCCATGTTTTATGCGGTTCAACCGGGGATAAAATACGGTTTTTCCGACACGGTTTCTTTAAAAACCGCTTTTTCTTACTACAATTTTTCCAATATTAAAGGGAATGCTCTTGATTATGGAGGCGGTACGAATACAAAAAAGCCGGGGTCTTCGACCCTTTACCGATGGGACTATTCAGCAATCCTTCCGGCAGCAGAGCTCGGCATCAAAGAGCCGTTCAAAGCGTTAAATATAAGTTTCCTGAACATCCCCTTTATGAGCGTGTTCAGCGAATATGTGTATAATTCTTCAATAGCCGATAATAACAGCGGATATATGTTGGGCTGTAAGCTTGGCGCGGAGAAAGTGGAAGGCCGGGGGCAGTGGCAGATCAAATATAATTTTGCCAGACTTGAGAAAGACGCTGTTCCGGATATTTTGCCGGATTCCGACCGATACAGCGGGAAAACAAACATGCGCGCGCATGAATTTATATTGGATTACGGTCTCGGAAAAAACACGTGGTTAAGCTTTGATTGCTATCGCGCTCAGTCGCTCGCAAAGCCGAACAGTCCGGAAACCGTTGTACAAATGGATTGGAACATGAAATTCTAAGCGCAGAATATAAAACAAAGGAGAATAAAAGATGAAAACTTTCGGAAGATTATGGTGCTTAATCGTGTTGATAACGGGTATGGCGGTTTCCTGCTATGCCGAAAAGATAGTGATTGAAGGTTCAACCACCGTTTTGCCGATCGCCCAGAAGGCGGCTGAGGTATTCATGAACAACAATCCCAGCGCCGATATATCGGTGCGGGGCGGCGGCTCAGGAGTCGGGATTGCCTCTTTAATTGACGGCGCCTGCGATATCGGGAATTCTTCCCGTCCGATCAAAGACACGGAGCTCGATAAAGCGGTAACAAACGGCAGAAGCCTGAAAGCTACTGTTGTCGCCATGGACGGGATCTGCGTTATTGTGCATCCGTCAAATAACGTGAGTGCGTTGAGCAGGGAGCAGATCAATGATATCTATACCGGGGCAATTTCAAACTGGCGGCAGTTAGGCGGTTCGGATGAAAAGATCGTGGTTATCTCCCGCGACAGCTCAAGCGGGACTTTTGAGGCTTTCGGCGCGCTTGTTTTAAATGGGGCAAAGGCGCGGGCGGACGCTCTTATGCAGGCGTCGAACCAGGCAGTCGCCTCTACTGTATCGCGGACTCCCGGAGGAATTGGTTACGTCGGATTGGGATATGTAACCTCTTCGGTTAAAGCGGTAGATGTGGATGGGGTAACGGCAAGCAAGGAAACCGTGCTTACCGGTAAATACCCTGTCGGCAGGCCGTTATTTATGTACACCAACGGAGCTCCGAAAGGTTTGGTTAAACAGTTTATCGATTATATCGTAAGCCCGGAAGGCCAGAAGTTGGCCGAAGAGGAAGGATTTGTAGGGTTAAAGTAAAATTCCGGGCATCTGCCCATTTACCCCGTTAGAGAAAGCCATTGATTTTAATCGGTGGTTATTCCTAATAAAGCCGCCGGTGGTTTAATGCCATCGTCGGCGTCAGCCGTTAGAGAACCGGGGTTCTCTAACGGGGTTTACCCTCAAGCCGCGGCAGGCACGTAACCTGCCGCGGCCTTCTTTACCCCGTTAGAGGGCAGAATTCTCTAACGGGGTTTATAAAAAATATGGCTCAGGCAAAAGAGAGATTATATAAGTGGATCTTTACGATACTGGCTTTTTCTTCATTGATATTCCTCATCGGGATTATTATCGTGCTTTTTAAAGAGGGATTGCCGATTTTCAATCATATAAGCGCGTTTAAATTTTTGCTTGGTAAATCCTGGTATCCCACGTATTCGACTCCCGAGTTCGGAATCTTCCCTCTCATATCGGCGTCGGTATGGGTAACCGCCGGCGCGATACTGGTGTGTGTCCCGTTAGGGGTGGGGAGCGCGCTTTACCTGCATGAACTGGCCGGGCATAAACAAAGAGCGGTATTGAAACCTTTGATTGAATTATTGGCGAGCATTCCTTCCGTAGTGTATGGTTTTTTCGGAATGGTGATCCTGACGCCATTTTTACAAAATTTGTTCCATCTTCCTACCGGCCTGTGCGCTCTCAATGCGAGCCTGGTTTTAGGAGTTATGGCTACTCCTACGGTTTGCAGCCTTGCCGATGACGCCCTTAATTATGTTCCTCCTTCTTTCCGCGAGGCGTCGTTTGCGATCGGGGCAAACCGATGGCAGACTTTGACTCAGGTAGTGATTCCCGCGGCAGGTTCGGGTATTTCGACCGCGGTAATCCTGGGGATGAGCCGCGCGATAGGGGAAACCATGACGGTTTTAATGGTTGCCGGAGGAGCGGCGGTTATCCCGCATTCATTTTTTGAACCGGTAAGGCCGATGACCGCGGCCATAGCCGCGGAAATGGGGGAAGCCCCCATGGGAGGAGCGCATTATCATGCTTTGTTCGCGATCGCGCTCATTTTGTTCATTACGACTTTTGTTTTTAACATTGCCGCCGAGATAATCAGCCGGCGCTTTCGGATAAAACTGGGATTAAGCGGATGAAAAAGAATATTACTCAGGCTTTAGGATTTTTGTGTTTGTTTATCTGTATTGCCGTGACGATTATTTTCCTGGGTTCGATCATTTACTTTATCGGCGCGAGAGGTTTCCGGGTCATCTCCTGGGAATTCCTTACCCAGGGGCCGCGCATGGGAATGACCCAGGGAGGTATCGCGCCCGTGATCGCGGGGACATTTTATTTGACGCTGGGCGCTGTTCTTTTCGCTTTGCCCCTGGGGCTGGCGTGCGCGATTTATCTTTGCGAATATTCTCCCAAGGGTTTTATCGTGAATATTATCAGGATAAGCATCAATAATCTGGCCGGGGTTCCCTCGGTCGTTTTCGGGCTTTTCGGGCTCGCGGTATTCGTTAAATTCTTTGGTTTCGGCATTTCGATCCTCTCGGGAAGCTTGACCCTGGGAATTTTGATCTTGCCGTTAATTATTTCTTCAAGCCAGGAAGCATTGCTGGCGGTCCCGCAATCTATCCGGGAGGCCTCGCTTTCACTGGGAGCAACCAAATGGGGAACGATAAAGAATATAGTCTTGCCGACAGCCCTGCCGGGGATCCTTACCGGGATCATCTTAAGCATTGGAAGGGCCGCGGGGGAAACGGCGCCGATCCTTTTTACCGCGGCGGCATTTTATACCCGCGGATACCCGAAATCGATTTTTTCGGAAGTCATGGCCCTGCCGTACCATATCTATGCGCTGATGACGGAAGGTACTCATCCTGATAAGCAGACGGCAATAGCTTATGGATGCAGTTTGATCCTATTATTAATGGTTTTGTTGATTTCAGGGATAGCGATAATTATTCGCCAACGACAGAGGATAAACAATGGATAAAAGCATAGCGATTAAAGCGGAAGATGTTAATTTCTATTACGGGAAGACGCACGCTTTAAAAAGTATAAACCTCGATGTCTACAAGAATCAGGTGACGGCAATTATCGGCCCTTCCGGATGCGGTAAATCCACCTTCATACGTCTGCTTAACCGGATGAACGAGTTGGTCGCGAACACGAATGTTACCGGAAAGATCTCATTCAACGGATGGGATATTATTGACCCGTCTCTTGACGCGGTTGAAATCAGAAAACGCATCGGTATGGTCTTTCAAAAACCCAATCCGTTCCCTAAAACAATTTTTGAAAATATCAGCTATGGCCTTACGGTAAACGGTATGAGAGATAGGTTGTATATCGAGGAGAAAGTCGAAGGGGCGTTAAAAAAGGCGGCCCTCTGGGAGGAAGTGAAGAACAGGCTTACGGACAGCGCGTTGAGGCTTTCCGGAGGCCAGCAGCAGCGTTTATGTATCGCCCGGTGCCTCGCGGTTGAATCCGAAGTGATTCTTTTTGATGAGCCGTGCGCAAGCCTTGACCCGATCTCGACGGCAAAGATAGAAGAGCTTATTTTAGAGCTTAAAAAAGATTATACGATCGTGATCGTTACTCATAATATGCAGCAGGCGGCGAGAGTTTCGGATTATACCGCGTTTTTTTTAATGGGTGAACTTATAGAATTCGGCAAGACGCAGGATATTTTTACCAAGCCCAAAGATGCGAAAACCGAGGCTTATGTTACCGGAAGATTTGGATAGAAGAGGGGTGGGGTGCCTGGTATCCTGTATTATGGTAATTTCCCGGCGATACAAAGTTTTTAACCGGATAGCAATGATCGGGTATAATAAGTAAAAACGAAAGAGGTGGATATTATGGAGAGGCATTTAGACCAGGAACTGACGGATTTAAAACAGCAATTGCTTAAAATGGGCACACTCGTTGAGGCGGCGATCTTCGAATCTGTAGAATCGCTGAAAGAGCTGAACATAGGAAAAGTTAATAAAATAATCGGCGAAGACAAGGTTATTGACGAAATGGAGAACGCGATTGATGAGCGGTGCCTTGACCTGTTGGCGCTCAGGCAGCCCATGGCGATTGACCTGCGTTTTATTACTATGTCCATGAAGATTTCCACGGATTTAGAAAGAATAGCGGATTTGGCGGTAGATATTGCCCAGCGTGTCTATGATCTCGCGGGCAAACCTTTGCTTAAACCGCTCATCGATATTCCTAAGCTGACCAATCTTGCCCAGCAAATGACAAAAGACGCGTTAGATGCTTTTGTCGGCAAAGATGCCGAATTAGCGGGTAAGGTAATTTTATTCGATAGTGAGGCCGATAAATTGCGCAATTTAGTCCAGAAAGAACTGGTTGATGATTATATGGGGAAAGATCCGTCCACGGCTTCGCGCGCGGTCCCGCTTCTTTTGATCGCCCGGCACCTGGAGAGGATCTGCGATCACGCGACCAACATAGCCGAAGATGTGATTTATATGGTTAAAGCCGATGTGGTAAAGCATCATCCTGAGAAGTTAAAATAAAGTATGGTATAATTATCAGTTGGGAAGCATAAAAAACAGGGGGATATATGGAAAAGAAAAAAGTTCTGTTTGTCTGTGCGCATAATTCAGCCAGGTCTCAAATGGCCGAGGCTTTTCTGAAACAAAAGGCGGGGGACAGTTTTGACGTTGAAAGCGCCGGCCTTGAGCCGGGGGAACTGAATCCTTCGGCCATTGAGGTTATGCGGGAGATAGGGATTGATATTTCCCGGAATAAAACCAAAAGCGTTTTTGATTTTTATAAACAGGGAAAACGCTACGACTTCGTAATTACGGTTTGTGATGAATCCCGGGCGCAGAGCTGTCCTGTTTTTCCCGGGACTGCCGCCACGGGGAGAATGCACTGGAGTTTTGATGATCCGGCAAGCTTTGAAGGAACCGGGGATGAGAAGCTGGAGAAAACGCGGGCAGTGAGGGATAAAATCAGCCGGGAAATCGATTCGTGGTTAAGAGAAATGTTTTAAATGTCTGCTTGATTCAATTAAGCCGCATGCGCACTATCTGTTAATAACATCATTCCTAACATAGTATTACAAGCGTCCTGTTTGGCAAATCGTATTTCCCTCAGGGGGATTTGTCCGGTCTTATGTAAAGGCGGGATCGCTGTACCATAAAAAAGTGCCGGGGGAGGGAGTTGAACCCTCATGGGCGTGAACCCGCCGGTTTTTGAGACCGGTTTGTCTGCCATTCCAACACCCCGGCATAGTATGTTAAATAATACTATCTAAATTCTTATTTGTCAATTCCATAAATTTAGTATATAATACTAACGCTTACAAAGGAAAAGGAGGAGGATATGAGGAAGACGGGTTTATTGGTGATCTCAGCGGGTTTTATATGTATGCTTGCGGGATGCGTCAGCACGCGGGAAATGCAAAGCCTGCGGTCCAAAGTGTCTTCTTTGGAGACAGACGTGCGCGACGAACAGGAGTCCAACGCTCAGTTGAAAAGCAGTTTTCAGTCTATGGAAGAAGTGATCAAGAATCAGCAGGAAGTGAATAAGCTTTTACGGCAGGAGGTGGAGACCGCGCGCAGAAAGATAGATAGCCTGGGGAATAAAGGCGGGTTGAAAATGCCTGAGGGAAAAGACATTCAGACCGCTTTGAAGAACGCCGGTTTTTACCAGGGGGAAATAGACGGTGTCATCGGGAGGGAGACAAAAGAGGCGATAATGAAATTCCAGGGAGCGAACGGCCTGACAGCCGACGGCACGGTGGGCAGCCGGACCTGGGTGCTTCTTTCCAAGTATCTTACGGAAAAAGCAAAATAGAACATCTGAATTTATGGGGCTGTAGCTCAGCTGGGAGAGCACGACGCTGGCAGTGTTGGGGTCGGGGGTTCAACTCCCCCCAGCTCCACAAAAATTTTCCGACAAGGAAAATTTTGGCGGATTCTGAGCGAGCGTAATGCCGCGGCAAGCGGCATAGCGAGCGAAGAATCCGGATCTCAAAAGCAGGGGCAGATTTATTCAGTTGAAAGGCTGAAGAGGTCTGCCCTTTTTTTCTAACCTCATACTTAACCGATAGTTATAATTTCGATTCCTGTTGAATATTTAATGATTTTAATATAGAATAATACTGTTGATTATCTTCATTGTTCGAATGATTTTATAACTAAACCGGTAGAATTGTATAAACTAAAAGAGAAAATTATACGGTGGGTCGGGAAGGATAAAACATGTTCGAGAGAACAAACGTCCTTATAGTCGGCGGCGGGAGAGGCGGCCGGTTTTTTGTTGATCTATTTTCCCGCAGCAGGATCGTCAAAATTATCGCAGTTGTTGATATCGATCCTCAGGCGCCGGGAATAAAATTGGCCGGGGTGTTGGGGATGCCGGTTGACGGCGATTACCGGAAATATCTCGCATTCCCGGGATTGAACGAGATCATTAACGTGACCGGCAGCCACGATGTGCAGAGAGACCTCCTGGCGAATATTCCTCCCGGCGTTAATGTGATAGACGGTTTCAGCGGAAAATTCATCCGGAGTCTTATCGAGGAACAGAGAGGGGGGGAGGCTGGCTTAGGCGGGATTGAAAGAGACGTTACCGAACGCCGGGAAATTGAAGAGAGTCTGCGCGTTGCCCGGCATCAGATGAAGGATATCATAGATTTTTTACCCACCTCTACTTTTGTCGTTGACAATAACCGGAAAGTGATCGTGTGGAACCGTGCTATCGAGCAGATGACGGGCGTGATGAAAGAGGATATTATCGGCAAGGGGGATTACGCGTACGGGGTTCCTTTTTACGGTCAGGCCCGGCCGGTAATGATAGATTTGGTGTTTCAGCGTGATCCGGAGATCGAGAAGAAGTACTTGTATGTAAAAAGCGAAGGGGATACGATTTATTCGGAGGGTTTCGCGCCGAACCTGTACGGAGGCAAAGGCGCCTACTTGTGGGTAATCGCTTCTCCGCTTTTTGACGAAAAAGGGAATATGATCGGGGCTGTTGAATCTCTGCGTGATATTACGGACCGGAAAAAATCGGAAAAAGAGCTTTGGGAAACAAGGAAATATCTGGAAAATCTTTTTCAATATGCCAATGCCCCCATTATTGTGTGGAATCCCGGCTTCGTGGTCTCGAAATTCAATCAGGCGGCGGAGTTTATAACCGGATACAGGGCGGAGGAGGTTATCGGCAGGGAATTGCACATGCTTTTTCCCGAATCCAGCAGGCAAGATTCCCTGGATAAGATAGCGCGTACCGGGGAAGGGGAATACTGGATTTCCGTGGAGATCCCGGTGAAGTGCAAGGACGGCGGCATTCGCATGCTTTTATGGAATACGGCAAATATTTATGAAGAGGAGAGCGAGAAACTTCTTGCGACCATTGCGCAGGGTACCGATATTACCGAGCGTAAAAAAATGGAAGAGGCTTTGCGCAAGGCCTACGATGAACTTGAGATCCGCGTTCAGGAGCGCACTGCGGAATTGATGAAGGCGAACGATCTTTTAAATACCGAAATCGGAGAACGTAAACACGCGGAGCAGCTTCTTTTGGCATCCAAGAAACAGGCGGAAGCAGCCAACAAGATCAAAAGCGTGTTCCTGGCGAATATGTCGCATGAATTACGCACGCCTCTGAATGCGATCACCGGTTTTTCAGAGCTCCTGGAGAATACCGCCCTTGATTATGTCCAGAAGGATTATGTGAGCGTCATTCGGGAGAGCGGGAAGATATCGCTCTCCTTGATCAACGATATCCTGGATTTTTCCAAAATCGAAGCGGGAGAGATGCGCCTGGAATATATAGATTTCGACCTGGAATACCTGATACGCAGTGTTATCAAGATCAACAGCCCCAAATTGGGGGGGAAAGAGGTTGAGTTGTTTTGCAGCATAGACGAGCATATGCCCAAGAGTTTTAAGGGTGATCCTACCAGAGTGCGGCAGGTATTGATCAATCTGTTGAGTAATGCCATTAAGTTCACCGAAACGGGGAGTATCACGATTTCGGTATACCCGAAAGATCCCGATGTGCCGAAAGATAAGTTCAGGATCCTGGAATTTTCGGTCCGGGATACGGGGATCGGGATCCCTCCGGAAAAGCACGAGCTTATTTTTGACGCCTTTGAGCAGGCGGATACTTCCACCACCAGAAAATATGGGGGGACAGGGCTGGGGCTTACCATTTGCAGGGGATTTGTGGAGATGATGGGCGGTTCGATACGCGTTGTTTCGGAGCCGGGCAAGGGGAGTGAGTTTATTTTCACTATCCGTTTAGAAGAGGCGATGCCGATAGTGAGCAAAGATATCGCACCCGTTAAATTAGAATCGTTAAGGGGGAAGAAAGTCCTTGTTGTTGACGACAGCGAAAGTGCCCGGCGAGTGGTTGAAGATTATTGCCGTGATATAGGCATGACTGTTCTTTATAAAGCGCCATCCGCCAATGTGGCATTGGAGTGGCTTACCAGCCAAACGGTCATCCCCGATATCGTTATTTCCGATATAGTTTTGCAGGGGATGAGCGGGTTTGATTTTTCCAGAAGCGTGCGTGAAGACGGGAGATTGAGAAATATCAAGATGATCGCGGTATCTACCGATATCCGCCCGGGAGCGGCTAAAAAAGCCCGGGAAGCGGGATTCGATGTTTACTTGCCTAAACCGATTATCAAAAAAGATTTTATCCTTGTTCTGCTGACCGCCCTGGGAGATAAACGCCGGTATACAGAAGGCGAACAGATCATCACCCGGCATCTGGCGGAAGAATTGTCCTGCAAGGGATCCCGGATCCTGTTGGTTGAGGATAACGTGGTGAATCAAAAATTGCTTCAGATAGTGCTTAAGAATTTGGGTTGTGAGATTGACCTCGCTTGTAACGGACAGATCGCGGTGGAGAAGGTCAGGTCTAATCAGTATGATCTGGTGTTTATGGATTTACAGATGCCGGTGATGGGGGGATGCGAAGCCGCGCGTATTATTCGCGCGGAGATCAATAAGACTCTGCCTATCATTGCGTTGACTGCGGCGGTCATGAAAGAGGATGAGGAGAACAGCCTTGCCGCGGGCATGAACGATTATATTGCTAAACCCGTGGAATTGCATAAACTTAAAGAAAAGATTATACAATGGGTAAAGCGTACTGTATAATTAATAGTCAGCTGAAAAAGCCTCATCTGCGTCGTTGCGTACAAACGCACACCGGCCTTTCCAATAAGGCCGGGTTGCGCTCCTTTGTGCGGCGTATATATAACATACGTCTCCGCAGTCGCTTGCGCGCGCCTATCATCTGAGGCTTTTTGAGCTGACTATTTACAACGGAGGAGGTTTTGGTGCAAATAGACAGGGAACGGGCATTGCGGGAACTGAAAATACCCGAAAAGATGCTGGATGAACTGCTGGGAATATTCATAGAACAGACAGTCCCGGCGTTAGATATCCTTGGTGCGGCTATAAATGCCAATGATTACGAAGAGATCAGGAAAAAAGCGCATTTTATCAAAGGGGCGGCCGGTAATCTGCGTATGGAAAGAATACAGGGGATAGCTGAAGAAATCGAGTCCGGGGCGAAAGAGAATCAGGACATCGGTATCATTAAAGCTAATACGGAAAAATTAAAAGAGGCTTTTGATGAGGCGAAAAAGGAGGTTGACCGTGGGTGAACAAAAGAAGATCCTTGTAGCCGATGATGACGAAGCCTTTCTTAGATTAGTGGATAATGATCTGACAAAGGAAGGATATGTGGTCATAAAAGCGCAAAAAGGAAGAGACGTTATTTCTTTAGCGATATCGCGTGCTCCTGATTTAATCATTTTGGATATCAATTTGCCGGATATAAGCGGCGGGGCGGCAGGGGAAATGTTGAAGGGGGATCCGCGCACGCGGGATATCCCGGTGATTTTCCTTACCGGCTTACTGACCAAAGAAGAGGAAGAGTCCCGGGGACATATGATCGGCGGCCGCTATTTTTTCGCTAAACCGTATAACCTGCAGGCGTTCCTGGAGGAGATACAGAGACACCTTTAAAAAACGTTCTCGGTTTCAGGAAGGCTGTAGTAATAAAATCTTGTTGCTATCGTGCCCGTGAGATTGGAACGTATAACAAGATTAATACGACTACAACTATGCGGCTGGGAGTGCATGTTTCTACAGCGGGGAAGATATACGATGCGGTTGACCGGGCGCGTGAACTTGGCTGTACGGCCATGCAGATATTCAGCCGTAATCCTCAAAGGAAACGGGAAATATTTTTAACCGGGGAAGATACCGCCGAGTTTATTGCGCGGCTTAAAACCGCAAAGATAAAACCTTTGTTTATTCATGCCCCTTATACGGTTAATCTTGCGTCTCCCGATAAAGGGCTTTGGAAAAAGTCGGTTAAGGTATACATAGAAGATATTCGCGAGGCTTTTAAACTGCGTGCGGATTATATCGTAACGCATATGGGCAGTCATAAGAAGACTTCCGCAGAAGAGGGAATAGCGAGATTTATACAGGCGCTTAACGTTATTATAGAAAAGACCGCGGATACCCCGGTTGGTATCTTGCTGGAAAATGCCGCGGGCGCCGGTTCATGGATCGGGCATCATTTTATTCAGCAAAAACAGGTTATAGATGCCCTTGCCGATAATACACGGGTGGGGATTTGCTTGGATACCGCGCATGCCTACTCCGCCGGTTATGATATCGCCACGCGGGATGGATTGAAGGCTGTTTTGGATGAGATAGATGAACTGGTCGGTTTGGATAAGCTTAAACTCATCCACTTGAATGATACTAAGGATGCTTTTAGCACGCACCGTGACCGGCATGAACATATCGGAAGGGGCGCGATCGGGCTTTCCGGCATGAGAAGAATAGTGGTCAGTAGACGGTTGAAAGATGTTTCATTTATACTGGAGACTCCCAAGGATTCCGAGGACGCGGATAGGATGAATTTGGAAGCCGTGAGAAATCTCCTGAAAAAATGATCGATATACTCTCGATCAGGAAAAATAACAAATAGAGGCCTACCGTGCAGTATAATTTTAAAGATATTGAAGAGAAGCGGCGGAGAGCTTGGCAGGAGAAGGGGATTTTCAAGGCGGACCCGCAGAGCGGCAAACCGAAATTTTACTGCCTGGAAATGTTCCCCTATCCTTCCGGGAAGATCCATATGGGGCATGTGCGCAATTATACTATTGCCGATGTGGCCGCGCGTTTCAAGGCCATGCGCGGTTTCGAAGTTCTGCATCCCATGGGATTTGACGCATTCGGACAGCCGGCGGAAAACGCGGCCATAAAAAATAATACCCAGCCGTCGATATGGACGTATAAATGTATCGACGGGATGAAAAGAGAACTGGAAAAGATGGGGTTTTCCTATGATTGGGAACGGGAAATCTCTACCTGTGACGATACCTACTATAGATGGAACCAATGGATATTCCTGAAAATGTTCGAGCGGGGCATCGCGTATAAAAAAGCCTCCAGTGTCAACTGGTGCCCTTCGTGTCGGACCACGCTGGCTAATGAGGAGGTTATAGAAGGCGGATGCTGGAGATGCCATACCGTTGTGGAGCAGAAAGAACTGGAACAATGGTTCCTGAAGATCACCGAGTATAAAGAGCGCCTTTTGGATGATCTGGATCAGCTCCGGCACTGGCCGGGTAAAGTTTTGACTATGCAGAGCAACTGGATAGGCAAAAGCCGGGGCGTGGAGATATTTTTCCGCTTGAAAGACGGCGATACGGTGATCCCGGTGTTTACCACCCGGGTTGATACTATCTTCGGGGCCACCTATGTCGTGCTTGCTCCCGAGCATCCCTTGGTGAAAAAACTCATTAAAGGTAAACCGCAGGAAAATGAGGTTTTGCGTTTTATCGAAAAGGTGTCCAAAGAGAGCAAGGTGGTGCGTTCTTCTTCGGACGTCAAAAAAGAAGGGGTTTTTACCGGCGCGTACGCGGTGAATCCGGTTAATAATGAGACTATTCCGGTTTGGATAGCGGATTATGTCCTGATGGAATACGGCAGCGGCGCGATCATGGCGGTGCCCACGCACGATCAGCGGGATTTTCTGTTTGCGAAAGAACATGGGCTGTCTATGCGGATCGTGATAAGACCGGTCGGGCATATGAGCTCTGCCGGTGTACAGGAGATGACGGAAGCCTATGAAGACGATGGGATACAGGTAAATTCAAGGCAATTTGACGGGCTTTCCAATCAAGAGGCAAAAAAGAAGATCGCGGAATGGATGGAGCAGGAGGGGATAGGTAAAATTGTCACCCATTGGCGCCTGCGGGATTGGTTGATCTCCCGCCAGCGGTATTGGGGCACGCCTATTCCTATGATCTATTGTTCGAAATGCGGTGTTGTCCCGGTGCCCTATGAAGACCTGCCGGTGAAACTTCCGGAGAATGCCCCGTTTACCGGGGAAGGCGGAAGCCCGCTGGGAAAGGTGGGCGAGTTTGTCAAGGTGGACTGTCCGAAATGCAAAGCTCCCGCGCGCAGAGAGACCGATACCATGGCCACATTTTTTGACTCTTCGTGGTATTTTCTGCGTTTTTGTTCTCCAAAATTCGACGGCGCGCCGTTTGACGCCAAAGAAGCCGCTTACTGGATGCCGGTAGATCAGTATATCGGAGGAATCGAGCACGCGATCCTGCATCTTTTATATTCGCGGTTTTTCACTAAATTTTTTAAAGATTTGGGTATGATTCCGTTTGACGAACCGTTCCTGCGCCTGCTTACCCAAGGGATGGTCCTCAAAGACGGCGAGGTCATGTCCAAATCCCGGGGTAATATCGTGGATCCTGATTCGATCATTTCAAAGTACGGAGCGGATACTCTGCGGCTTTTTATCCTCTTTGCCGCGCCTCCGGAGACCGAGCTGGAATGGGACGACCGGGGTATCGAAGGCTCTTTCAAATTCCTCAACCGTGTCTGGCGCATACAGGATAATCTTAAGGACAAAGCCGATGAAACGGTGGTGCGGGCGATGCATAAAGCGATCAAGAAAGTCGGCGAAGATATCGATAATTTCAAATTCAATACCGCTATCGCCGGCTTAATGGAGTTGGTGAATATTATTTATCAGTCGGGAGCGGATAAAGAGGTTTTTTCGAAGCTTATCCTGATGCTTTGCCCCTTTGTGCCGCATTTCGCGGAAGAACTCTGGGAGCTTATGGGGAATAAAGATAGTGCCTGCGTTCAGCCTTGGCCGGCGTTTGATCCCGTTCTCCTTATTGAAGAGAATGTTACCGTGATCGTACAGATAAACGGCAAACTGCGTTCTAAAGTGATTGTCCCTGCGGAAACCTCTGAGGAAACCTTGAAAAATATCGTTTTTTCCGAAGAAAAGATCAAGCCTTGGCTTCAGGGCAGGCCCGTCAAAAGCGTTATCGTCGTCCCCAATAAACTCGTGAATATCGTAGTTTAGTTCTCGTGTTCGTGAGTTCGTGTGTTCGCGAGTACGATCTGCGTTATACTTGTAACACAAGAACACAAGAACACACGAACACACGAACCCGCGAACACACGAACACACGAACCAACATGCTTACTATCGGTTCACTTCAACTGCGTCACCCGTTCATCCTCGCCCCCATGTCCGGGGTCAGCGATCAACCGTTCCGTTTGCTGAACCGGCGTTTCGGCTGTGAACTCGCTTTCGTGGAAATGATCAATGCCCGGTCTCTGGGGTATAAAAGCAAAAAAACAAAACGTTTGATCTCTACTGTTCCGTTGGATAGGCCGATAGGCGTGCAGTTGTTGGGTTCGGAAGCGCAGTATATCGAGCGGGGGCTGGATATACTCGAGGAATATTCGTTCGACATCCTGGATTTTAACGCCGCCTGCCCGGAGCGGAAAGTTACCCGCAGAGGGGAAGGAGCGGCTTTGATGAAGGCCCCTGAGAAATTAAGGGATCTTCTTAAGCTGGTCAAGGAGCGGGTCAGGGTTCCGGTGACGGTAAAGATCCGCGCCGGCTGGGATGAACAGAGTATTAATGCCCGCGATACCGCTTTGCACGCGCAGGATGCCGGGATAGATGCCTTGTTCATTCACGGCAGGACTAAAACACAACTGTATGCCGGAGAGGTGGATTACGATGTTATCCGGGAGGTAAAAAAATCTTTGTCCATTCCGGTTATCGGCAGTGGCGATATTTTTACCGGCCTCCTGGCAAAAAAAATGTTCGATGAGACCGGGTGCGACGGAGTATTGGTGGCACGCGGATCATTCGGCAATCCCTGGATATTCAAAGAATTGGGCGAATACCTGAAAAAAGGCGTCATTCCTAAAGCCCCTGAGCGGGAAGAGACAGCGCGCGTAATGAATGAGCATCTTGCCGCGAATACCGCTTTCTACGGAGAGCGCATGGGAGTGGTGATATTTCGCAAATTCTTTACCTGGTACGTAAAAGGTTTCCGCAAGACCCGTTTCCTCAAAGAAAAATCCTCCCACGCCGCAACTCCCTCAGCTATGCAGGCTATCATCGAAGAATTCCGCAGTCAAAAATAATAATTTTATAAAAAATCCGGTTAGATTCCGCGTTTTCGGACGTCTATTATAGTGAGAAGTTAATATGAGATGAAGCGTCAAGGGGGAAGACGCGGCTTCTTTTCTTCGGAGGTTTCTATGGTTTCTTTTACTCCCCAGGAACGGCAGGTTATCATGTTTCTTGCCGTCGTGGTACTTATCGGCACGGGGATTAATTTCGCGGTCAAGCGTTTTCCGGCCGCGGAAGCGGTTTCGTGCTCTGCCCGCAATCTGGGTAAGATAGAGTTGAATGAGGCGGATAAGGACGCCTTGATGAGCATTCCGGGCATCGGGGAGAAACTGGCGCTCAGGATTCTCTCTTACCGTGCTCAAGAGGGCAAATTTATAGAGGCGGGAGATCTAAAAAAGGTCAAAGGGATAGGCGCCGGTAAGTTTGCAAGGATCAGGGATATGGTGTATGTGAAATAGCAGGAGAGCTTGTGAAATATTCGGTAGTCATTATTACCATTCTTTTCATCCTGGGGATCCTTGCCGCGCGGTCCATTCATTTTCCGTTCCCCGTGGTATTCCTGTTGTCATGGGTATTCGGCGCGCTCAGCGCCGTCACTCTGAAACGGGAAAAGATATTCCCGCTATTTCTGGCACTCTTCATTTTTGCCGTGGGAGCGGTTTATGCCGGGAATTTTCAGTGTCTGTCAAAGTCCCATATCGCTATCCAATTTCCCTATGGAATAAAAGAGTTGTGTGTGCTTGAAGGGTACTCGGTGTCTCAGGCGCAACCCGTTAATAACAGGGTTGTATTCAGGTTAAAAACAGAAGCGATAGAGATGGCCGGCCTTAGGCGTCTTTGTTCAGGCGAAGTATTAGTATTGGTAAAAGGGGCCAGGGAGATTAAAGTGGGCCGGCGATTGAGGCTGACCGGGGAGTTGGTTAAGCGGAATGACGAACTGGTTATGAAGGTGGCTTTTCCCTCCCGGGTGCAGGAAATAGGAAAAACCCGGATATTTTTCATGCAGGCCGCTGCAGGCAGGATAAAGGAAGACTGCGAGAGGATTATTTTTGAACATATGCCTCCCGGCGCGGCAGGTATTGTGGATGCCATGGTTTTGGGTGAGAAAAAGCACGTATCTCCGCTTATTTACCGGAGCATGATGAAAACCGGCACGGTGCATATCCTGGTGGTGAGCGGGTTTAACGCGGGTATCGTGGCTTTTACGGTAATGCTGTTATTGAAAGTCTTGCGGGTTCCGAAAACTCCCCGTATTCTCCTGACCGTTCCTATCCTGATAGTATACTGTTTTATGACCGGGGCCAGTGCTCCGGTAGTGAGGGCGACGGTGATGGCTGTTTTTATGTTGACCGCGCTGTTGTTTCAGCGGGAGCCGGATATCTTTAACGCGCTTGCCGCCGCTGGCCTGGGTATACTGCTTTTTGATCCTAACCAGTTATTTGAGATAAGCTTTCAGCTTTCCTTTGTCAGTGTTATCGCGCTGGCGTATATATATCCCCGATTGAGATCCGCTCTTTCTTTGACGAAGATAAAGAATGGCTTCGCGCGAATGCTTGCCGAAGCTTTTATGACATCTTTTTCGGCCTGGGCCGGGACTCTGGGGTTGATCGCGTATTATTTTAAGACCTTTTCTCCGGTGACCGTCTTTGCCAATATCGTGATTGTCCCCATCGCTTCCTTTATAACCTTATGCGGATTTTCCCTGCTGGCGATAAATTATGTTTTTCCCCCCTGGGCTTCTCCCGTTGCTTCCTCCTGTGAATGGGCAGTGAACCTGTTACTGTATATTAACAGCGTTCTTGTCCGGATCCCGGGGTCGTCTTTCTCTCTTTAGCCATTGACAAAGCCCGAGGCCTGTGATACATTAATTTATCATGAAAAATCTTGTTTTCCTTGTTAGTTTAATGGCATGTTTCTGGAATGCGGCTCCCGGGTATTCTTTTTGGATCTGGACTCCCAAGACCGGCAAGTTCGTTAATCCTAAAACCGAAGCTAAACCCACGCCAAAAGAACAATTTGAGTATGCCAAGAGTTTTTTTGACGAGAAGAAATATGATGATGCCGCGCGAGAGTTAAAAAAGGTGCTCAAAACTTATCCCAAGTCTCTTGAGGCCTCGGAAGCGCAGTATTATCTGGGGCTGACGGAAGAAGCGCAGGGAAAACCCTATGAGGCATACCAGGCGTTTCAAAAAGTCATTGAAAAATACCCTTTTTCGGAAAGGATTGCCGAGATCAATGAGCGGATATATAAGATAGGGGAATCTTTTATGAGCGGGGTAAAGCGTAAATCCATGGGGGTTGTTTTGCCGGTTGAGAACCCGGCTATTGAGATCTTCCAAAAAGTAGTGGATAACTCCACCTATGGGCCTCTGGCGCCGAAAGCCCAGTATAAATTAGGGTTGGTGTTGAAAGGGACAAGCAGGTATTATGAAGCGGAAGACGCTTTTAACAAGGTGTTAAGCAATTATCCGGAAAGCGAGTGGGTTGAGGCCGCCCGTTTCCAGATAGCCAGTTGTAAGGCCAGTGTTTCCCGGAGTCCGGATTACGATCAGGGCGGGGTAAAAGATGCCAAAGATAAATTTGAAGAGTTTGTGCGCGAACATCCGGATGCCGTTCTTTCCCGGGACGCGGAAAAGAGTATCCAGCAGTTGAATGAACGGGAGGCGGAGAGCAATTATTCGATAGCACGGTTTTATGAAAAGCAAAAAACATTTGAGTCCGCGCGGATCTATTATAAAAACATTATTACTAATTATCCCGATTCTCCCTGGGCTGCCAAGGCTACGGAGAGGTTGAATATCCTGGATACGGGTGAAAAACAAAAATAGCTTTCGCGGTAATAGCACGGAGGTATAGAGAGTATGCGAAGATTCTTGAATATTGTCGGGGGGTGTTTGATATTTTCGGTTTTTGGGTTTATGGTTCTTGGCCTTCACGGCTGCGGGTATACCACTCGTTCTTCCCTTATATCCACTAAATACCTCACCATATTCATAACCCCGTTTATCAATAAAATAGACATTACCCTGGAAACCGATACCGGCAGTAAATATAAGGT
>JBAZGE010000032.1:0-21115 GCA_041653035.1 Candidatus Omnitrophota bacterium | reverse complement strand
CCATGTACTGCTGCATCAAACGGTGATCGGCCTTGAGGTCAAAAAACAGCTTAAAATTGCCGGAGAAAAACCGGATTATTTAGTAGCGTGCGTGGGAGGCGGGAGTAATTTCGGCGGACTGGTGTTTCCGTTCATTCCCGATAAACTGAAAAACAAAGATCTCAATATAATCGCGGTCGAGCCTACGGCATGCCCCAGTATAACCAAAGGAGTCTATGAATATGACTTCGGAGATACTTCCATGCTTACCCCGCTTATCAAGATGTTCACGCTCGGTCATAATTTTCTCCCGGCCGGCATACACGCGGGAGGATTGCGGTATCACGGGTGTTCCCCGTTAGTCAGCGCTTTATGCGCCCACAATCTGGTGAAAGCGGTTTCCTGCCAGCAGTTGGAGGTTTTTAAAGCCGCTGTTACGTTTGCCAGGACGGAGGGAATTGTTCCGGCACCGGAAACAGCCCACGCCGTCAAAGCGGCCATCGATATCGCGCAGCGGGAAAAGAAGCCGAAATGCATAGTTTTCAATTTCAGCGGGCACGGTTTTCTGGATCTATCCGCGTATGATAAATATCTCGCCGGGGAACTGGTAAATTACGCCCATCCGAACAGCAGTATCAAGAAATCCCTTAAGGATCTGCCGAAGTTGTCTTAGTCTGAAAAAATAAAGAAAATATTCATCTTTAATTTTATTAGGTAAGGCTATGGATAAAGAACTCATCTTAGTCGGTGACCGGGTTTTGATTGAACCCGATGAAGGCGCGGATCGTACGGGTGCCGGATTGTATTTGCCCCAGGGGGTCAAAGAGAAAGAGAAAATCCAGAGCGGGACGGTAATAAAGACCGGTCCCGGTTATTTGATCCCCGATCCCGCGGCCCTTGAGATAGAACCCTGGCAAACGTCGAAAGTAGAGCGTAATTATCTTCCTTTGCAGGTAAAAGAAGGGGATTATTGTATTTTTTTAAGGAACGCGGGGATTGAGATAGAAATGGACGGAAAAAAATACGTGGTAGTCCCGCATTCGGCGATTTTGGTGATATTGAGAAAATAAAAAGGTCACCTGGACACAAGGTCACAAAGTCATAAGGTTCCTTGTTTTTTGGGGTTGGGGCAGTGCCGTAAATAAGAATGGTTACTGCCCCTTTTTTGTTTTATAATACAGTTCATATGTCCAGGATAAATATCCTTTATATCATCACAAAACCGGAACTCGGCGGCGCGCAGCTGCAGTTGTTGAGCCTCATGCGCGGGCTTGAAAAGGAGCGGTATACTGTTTTTTTGTTCACTGGAGATGACGGGCTGTTACTGAATGATTTCCGCGCAATGAGCGGCGTGCACGTCAGGACTTCTCGTTTCTTGGTACGTCCGATCAATCCTTATAAAGATTTGTGCGTCTTGTTTGAAATAAAGAACTTTATCAGGGAAAACAACATAACTATCGTGCACACGCATAGTTCAAAAGCGGGCATCGTAGGAAGGCTGGCGGCTCGTTGGGCGGGAGCAGGGATGATCTTTCATACTGTCCACGGGTGGTCTTTCAATAATTTCCAGTGGTGGCCGGTAAAACGTCTTTTTATCCTTTTGGAACGCCTCGCCGCCGGTTTTACCAGCAGGATTATCGTTGTTTCGGAATTTGACAGGAAGCGGGGGCTTGCCGAAGGGATCGGAATCGAAAATGGGTATTGTCTCATTCGCTACGGTATAGATCTTCTTTCATTCCGCGTTTCGTATCCGGGAGTACGCAAAGAATTCGGCTGGGATGATTCGGTCCTGGTTGTCGGGAATATATCCTGTTTTAAGCCGCAAAAGGAACCGCTGGATTTTATCAAGCTGGCTTTTTTGTTGAAACAAAAAATGAAAAACAGGAAAAAAATAAAGTTTGTGCTGGTTGGGGACGGGGTTTTGCGCCGGCGCATAGAGAATCTGATCTCGGCATTGGGACTGGAGGGCGATGTGGTACTGGCCGGTTGGCGCCGGGATATCCCGCGGCTCCTTGCGGGCATGGATATTGTAGTGCTCACTTCTTTATGGGAAGGGTTTCCCATCAGCGTTTTGGAGGCAATGGCCGGTTCTCTGCCGGTGGTTGTTACCCATACCGGCGGGATAGGCGAGGTAGTCATTGAAGGCAATACGGGATTTTTAGTAAAGCCCCGGGATATGCCGGATATGTGTGAGAAAATCCTGATGTTGTTGAACGATGAGGACTTGAGAGAACGGGTGGGTTCTCAGGCACGGAAATCATTAGGTGATACCTATTCTACCGAATGTATGGTTTGTAGGCATCAGGAGTTATACAAGGAACACGCATATGCCTGAAATTTCAGTAGTGGTGGTGACCTGTAACAGCGGGAAATACATTACTGCGTGTCTGGATTCTTTGGTTTCGCAGACATACAAAGATTTCGAAACTATAATCGTGGATAACGGGTCGGGAGATTCGACAGTGCGTTTAATCAAAGAAGATTTTCCATTTTTCAATCTGATTGAGAACTCTGAAAACGCCGGAGCCTGTAGAGCGAGGAATCAGGGTATAGAAAAATCGAAAGGAAGCTGGATCCTGACGCTTGATTGCGATGTGATCCTTGCTCCGGATTTTCTTGCGGGTTTAACCGATCACGCCCGCCATGCCGTCCGGGACATCGGCGCGTTCCAGCCGAAAATCTACCATTCGGGAAGCAGGATTATTTTTTCATTCGGGATAGACCTTTCTCCGTGGATCCGGTTTCATGACCGGGGACGGGGGAGAAGCGATACGGGGCAGTTTAATGATGTCACGGATATATTCGGCGCGTGTTCTGCCGCCGCTTTCTACCGTAAAGATGCGCTGGAAACTATTAAGGAGGAAAACGGATTTTTTGATGAGCGGTTTTTCTTCCTGGTCGAAGATGTGGATGTGGCTTTGCGGATGGGGAAGAAAGGGTGGAAGACGGTATTTATCCCGGAGGTAGTCTGTTATCATGCCGGCAACAGTTCGGGTATGAACATGCAGAAACGCCGGTTTCTCTGTTGGAGGAACAGAAAACTTTTGATAGCCAAAAACAGAATCCGGAAACCGCCGTTTGTGCTCTTGTATGATATTCCCCGTTTCATCTGGCTGGCCTGTACAAATCATTTTTTCCGAGAATATTATTTTGATGGTGCCAGAGAACCAAGGGCGCGATAGAATTAAGAAGGACAGTCTTTTGTTGAAATGAGCCGGCTTTGATATTATAATAGAGGTTAAATCCAGTGATAATAGGAGGTTAAGCGGTTTAAAAATAATCTTTTTTCTGCCGTGGAGAATTTTTGTGTTTATACAATATTCGGGTATATTTTTAGTGAGTGTTTTTATTTCTATTATTTCTGTTTTAGTATTGAAGAAACTGTCCGGGCGGTTTAACTTTCTTTTATGCCGGCAGATCCCTCTTATAGGCGGAATCGGTATAGGACTGGCTTTTTCTATTTCCGCCCTCTACGGATTCTGGATATCGGGCAAAACAGCAGATTACGGTACGGCTATTCTCATAGCTTCGCCGATTATGCTTTTGTTCGGTTTGGTCGATGATATCCGGGAATTATCCGTTTTATCGAAGTTCATCGCTCAGATAGCGGCGGCGTCTATCCTGCTTTTGTATGGCGTGGGAACGCACATTATCTATATCGGCTGTTATCTGAATGTTTTTATTACCTTGATATGGGTGGTCGGTATAACCAATGCCTTCAACCTTCTGGATATCGGGGATGGTTTGGCAGGCGGGATAACCCTGGTGGTGAGTATTTCTTTCGCCTGGATTTCTTTTTTAAATGGAGATATTCAAACGCTGATACTCTGTCTTGCTTTGAGCGGGGCATCGTTTGGTTTTTTGATTTTTAATTTTCCGCCTGCGCGGGTGTATATGGGAAATGCGGGGAGTCATTATGCCGGTTTTATCCTGGCTGCGATCGCCCTGATCGCCAAGTATGCCCCCATGGAACGAAAGATCGCCCTGTTGAGCCCGTTGCTCATTTTAGGACTACCTATACTGGATACCGTGTTTCTCATTATCGTCCGCGTGATCAAGAAAAAGGCGCCGTTTAATAAAAGCGGCGATCATATATACCTGCGGTTTTTGCGCCTGGGATATTCGAAGCGAAAGGCGTTATTCGCTATGTTGGGCATGTGTTCTATTCTTTCACTGGGCGGGATATTGTTAAGCCGTATATCTTCTTCATACGCGGCGGCCATCCTTATGGCAATAACGGTATGTATGGTGTTTGTACTGCGGGGAGTGGCGCGCGTGCCGGCAGAAGGTTGAAATATGTCGAAAAAAAAAATCATTATTATAGGCGGCGGGTTAAGCGGTTTGAGCACGGCGTGGCATTTGCAGAAAAAGGGTATCGAGTGCAGGATTTTTGAAAAAGAGCCGGAAGCGGGGGGGCTGTGCCGTTCAAAGCAGGTTAATAATTTCACTTTTGATTATGACGGTCATCTCCTTCATTTCAGGCAAGCGTATGCTTTGCGTTTGGTAAAAACTCTTCTGGGAAACAACCTGGCTGAACATAAGCGAAGCGCCTGGATCTATTGCCGGGGGCGGTACAGCCGGTATCCTTTTCAGGCAAATCTTTATGGATTGTCCTCGTCGATTGTTAAGGAGTGCCTTTTGGAATTCATCAAGGCGCGCCGCAGCGGCTGTCCGCCTGATAAGAGCATTCTTAATTTCCTGGAGTGGATCAATAAGACCTTTGGCCGGGGTATTGCCCGGCATTTTATGATTCCCTATAACGAAAAATTCTGGACTATCCCGCTTAAACGCCTGACCTGCGAGTGGCTGGATGGTTTTATTCCTGTTCCTTCTCTGCACCAGTTGATCGAAGGCACGGTAGAAGAGAGCCGCCGTCAGTACGGTTATAACGCGCGTTTTTGGTATCCCCGGGAGGGCGGCATACAGGCTTTGCCCCGGGCATTCGCGAACTCTCTCAAGTGCCTGTATACGCGGCATGAGGCGCTGGAAATCGATATGCGCAAAAAACTGGTTATCCTGTGCACCGGCGAGCGTGAACCATTTGATTATCTCGTATCGACCGTCCCTTTGCCCGAAATGCCGCGTCTTACCGGCGGCCTTCCTGCAGAAATCAGGAGGCTTTTCAAAAAACTGCGCTGGAATTCAATTTTTAATTTTAATGCCGGGATAGACCGGCCGGATGCTTCCGGCCGCCACTGGACCTATTTCCCGGAAAAACAGGTTTCCTTTTTCCGCGTGGGGTTCCCGCATAATTTCTCCACGGTCCATCCCTCGGGAATGAAGAGTTCTCTGTACGCCGAAGTGGCCTATTCACGTGCAAAACCGTTCGATAAGAGGCGCGCGGTGGCGATTATTAAAAACGACTTGAAGACAATAGGGATCCTCAGCCCATACGACCGGATATGCGCGCAGGATATCAATGATATTTATTACGGGTATCCGATATATGATTCGCAGTACGCCCGGGTCAGAGGCCGCCTTCTGGCATATCTGGATGGCAAAGGGATTCTGTGCCGCGGCCGATACGGATCCTGGCGTTACATGTCTATGGAAGATGTGATCATGGAGGGCAGACAAACCGCAGAATTTATTTCCACGCATGATTAAAGAACGCGTTAAAAAATTATATTCCTCCCGCAGGATCCTGCTGGATATCTCGCTCAGGCAGTTTAAAGCCAAGTATGCCGGTTCCCGGCTGGGGGTCTGGTGGGCACTGGTTACTCCCTTGCTTCTGGCGGCAAGTATTAACGTGGTATTTAAAGGCGCGTTGAAGATCACTATCCCTCACTATACCTTTTTTGTTCTTGCCGGAATCCTGCCGTGGTTTTTTTTCTCGAACGCGCTTTTGGAATCGACCAACTCGTTCCAGGTTAATGCTTCCGTTTTAAGGCAGTCTGTTCTTCCCCGGGAATTTATCCCGGCCGCTGCCGTGCTTGCCAACCTTTTTAATTATCTGCTTGGACTTGTTTGTCTCCTGCCGTTTTTCATCATATTGCATCCGGCAAAATCGTGGTTTTTTCCATATCTCATACCCGTGATCTTGCTCCATTTTATTTTTGTGCTTGGTCTTGGTTTGTTTTTTTCCTCCCTGAGTGTTTTTTTTCGGGATCTGGCGCATTTTTTGAATATTTTTTTCATGGTTTGGTTCTGGATGACCCCGGTGTTTTACAAGATGGATATGATCCCGTTTCCGTATCGCTGGATGATGCTTTTTAATCCGGTCTCGTACTATACAGAGGCGTATCAGCGTATCTTGGTCGAGGGAAATATGCCTTCGGGATTTACTTTGCTGGTGCTCCTGTTGACGGCGGCTGTATCTTTCCTGGGAGGGTATTCATTTTTCCTGAAGAATGAAAACGAATTACTGAAAAGAATATGAAAGTGATCGGTTTTGAGAATGTCAGCGAGAAATACCGCATAAAGTTCCTTGTAGGCGGGAAGGTCGACTGGGAAGAGATATATGCATTGCGGGATGTTACTTTTGAAGTCCACAGCGGGGAAGTGCTGGGGGTGATCGGGGAGAACGGCGCGGGCAAAACCACGTTTCTGAAATTGATCGCCGGGATGCTGGTTCCCGATAAAGGAACTATCGAGGTTACCGGGAAAGTTTCCGCGTTGATGGAGCTGGGCGCCGGTTTTAACCCGGAATTCACCGGGAGGGAGAATATACTTATTAATGCGCGTCTCTATGGGATTGAAGAAAATTCTCTTGAAACCGTGGTGGCAGATGTCATTGAATTTGCCGGCCTGGGTAAATTCATAGACGCCCCTATTAAGTATTATTCGCAGGGGATGTATATGCGGCTGGCGTTCGCCCTGGCCATCTCGGTAGACCCGGATGTTCTTCTTATCGACGATATACTCGCCGTGGGGGATGAAGAATCACGGCAGAAGTGCATACGAAAGATATTCGGGCTTAAAAAAGAGGGAAAGACTATTGTTCTGGTCAGCCATGATATGGAAATGGTCTCCCGTCTTAGTGACCGTGTTATACATATTGAAAAAGGGAGTATTATTAAAGAGGGACCGCCGGCGATTATTATCGCCGGGTATCTTGAAAGGGCGGGTAACAAGGCCGGGGTCGCGGTATTGGACATAAATGGGTTGAGGGCGACAATTAACAACGGGCGGCTTATATTGAGCGCGAACGATGCCGGTATTTCAATCGGACAAGGCGCGTATGTTTCTTTTTTCGACCGGGAATTGAATTTTTGGTCTTCGTCTTCCAATCTTTCCTGGCATATCGCGGAAGTGTCCGGATCCCGTGTTTTTGCGATTGGGGTAAGCGGAGACCGGAAAGTCGTCCAAACCTGGGACGTGGCATTGCTTGATAACCGTTTGATCTGGAAGGTTAAGACTAAGGGGGAACAGGTCGAATTCGTTCATATGGATCTGCCGGTTTCTCCCGATTACAAGGTGTGGATGAGTTTGGAAAACGAGGGGAGTTTTCCTCCTTTCGGACATAAGGTTAATTGGCAGGAAGTGAGAGCTTTGAGCGGATATGATGTCGTTCTGGGGATAAAACCCGCGGAGGAGGGAAAAACACTGCCGCCGTTGATTTTGAAACGGAAAGAAGGGGAATACGGAGGATATAAACTTTTGAACACCGGGTATGATCTGGGATCGCGGGTTATACAGATACCTTTTTCGAAAAACGGCGCCGCAGAGGCGGAGATTTGTTTCATTCACGGGGAAACGGAGTTTATTGATGAACTGCGTGTGCAGAGAGAGCGTTTCTTTACCCGGCGGGCAGAATATGAAAGATTGAAACGGGCTTCATGCACAATCTCGAGCGGTGATGTGAAGGTATATTGCGGGGCGGAGCGGAAGGTTTTCGAGATATATTACCGGGATACGGTTGTCAGTTCCATGCAGGGGTTGACGGGTACTTTTTTGTTTGATCGGGGGTGGGTGGATATATGTTCCGCCGCCTGGGAGGTCAAGAAGGATGAGGATGTTTTAAATATCCGTTTTTCCTGGAAACATCCGGATATTACGCAGGTCTGGGTTCTGCGTGCGGCGGAGGGGGGATTGATGTGGGAGGCGGAATATTCGGGTTCCTGCGCGGGGCATCTTGACATGATCAAATTCGGGATACTGTTGAAGGAGGGGTACAGCCGGTATTTTTGCGGCAGTCAGGAGGGAGAATTTCCCGTTGAGTTCACCCGGTGGAGGGAATTGGCGCTTGATGAGCCGCGTGCCGTCCTGTTCGGGGCGAAGGGGGGAGATATGTTTCCCGCGGTAGCCCTGGAAAATAAAGGCGGGTATGAATGTTCCGTGGAGAACAGCGATGCGGCGGCGAAGAGCCGGGTTTTGAATTTTGTTTTTCGGGATGAAGCCTGCCGAAGAAGGATTGATTTTTCCGCGGGTATCCGGTTCATGGAAGGCGTAGATGCGGTTGATGCGTATATCCGGGGGGAGAGAGAAGCGCGTCTGCGGCGGGAAGCGGAGGCGCGCGAACGGGAATTGAGACTACGGACGCTGACTTCGGGAAAAATAGAACTTTTCGTAGATACGCTGGAACATTGTTTAAGATTGAAATATGGAGCCGGGGAGATTACTTGTAATCAAGGGCTGCATAGCCGGTTTAGCCTGGGCCCCGCGAAAGAATCCGTACTTTCTTGTGAAGGTGAATGGCTGGTTGAACAAAAAAACGCGGCTTCCAGAACGGTATTGATCAGTCATCCCGGGTTGTTTTTTACGCAAATATGGACGTTCGAGGCTGCCGGTGAGAATACTTTGAAGTTCAAGGTTGAGTTCGAAACGGAAAAGGAAATCATGCTTTGGGCTAATCTTATAAAATTGGAACTCCGGGATGTGTATAGCTCATGGCTGACGCGGTTTGAAAAAGGAGGATTTTCCAATCTTGTTTTTATCGGGGACACGGCTCCCGTCCGTATGAAGGATAACCGGCTGGCGTATTTGGCGTTGGAGCCCGCGGCTGATGTCAGCCTGCCGGTTTTATCCGTCAGGGTATTGTCTCATCCGGAAAAGGCGGTCGCGGGGTTATATAAGAAGAACGCGGTGCCGGGGGAACTGCTTTGTCTTTCTCTTGCCCGTGTGTTTACTCCCCGGGACGGGCTTATCCGCAAGGGAAGGTGTGTTTATTTTGAAGGGGATATAACTTTTGGAGATATCCCGGAGCCTGTTTCCGTGCCGGCTCAAGAGCCGGAAAGGTATGAATTGGGGGAAGGAAAAACAAAATTGATCTTTGACCGGGGGAAGTCGGATATCGTGCGGGAGCGGGAGAAATTGACCGCGGGATTGGGGATTTTCACTTCTTTGCGTTTCGCGAATATCTGGTATGATTCCTGTCAGGCTGTGTGGGAAGTGAACGGTTATTCCGGGAAAAAGATCGAGGCGCAAGGTTATTGGCCGCACATCCCTGTGTCGCAATCCTGGCGCATAGAAACCGTGGAAGATGGGGTTTTTCTGTGGGAGGTATGGATCCATATTTATGAGAAAATCCTTATTGAGTTGCAGCAGGCGAATATTATGCTTATCTCAGAATATAGTCATTGGGGAACAGCCGGGGGGATCCCTTCGCGGTTCCCGGAGGAATACAGTTTCAATTACGATATTCTCCCGTTCCGTTTATGGTACGGCAGGACGGAGGGAATGAGGATCGAAGCCGTAAACGGCCGGCTTCCGTCCGTGTCCTTCGAATATTCGGGTCGGGAAGAATCCATGCGTATTGTCGTTGAGAACAGCGATTATGTGTACCGGGCGCGGTTGCTGCAGTTTCAGAGAAGCATGATTGCCGGTATGGAACCGGGGTCTTATCCTTATTTCACAGGGGTGATTCGTGTCTCGGATAAAAGATGAATTCCGGAAAATCGGGAAGCATTACAGGACAGGCGGAGTGCGGTATGTTTTATACCGGGGAGCGCTTTATGTCTTATTTCTGGCGCGGAGAAGTCTGTCGGCTGAATCCTCCCGTGGAGAGATAGTTTTGTGCAGGGAGAAGATGAAAGTTGTGTTTTCGCCTGCGGGTATCCATGTGTTTTATGACGGGAAGCCTCTTACCGGGGGGAAAGGGTTGAACGCTTCCGTTAATTCTTCGGGAAAGTGGCCGGATCCGCAGCAGGAAAAATGGGAACTTCTGGAGAAAAGAAAAGATTTCTTAAAAGTGCGCCTGCGGGTCCCGCATTTGCCTGCCGGGCAGGTTTGGGATATACGGTTGGATGATGATCAATGCCTGTCATGGCGTATAAGTATGCATATTTTTTCTCCTGCGCACATCGAGGAAATATGCGTCGGTGTTTTTCTTTCCGCTCAATATAAAACCTGGTTCTGTAATTATCTGGAGCGTGATTTTCCCGCATTTACCGGAAGATGGCGGGATATTTATCTGGATAATGTTCCCGTGTCTCTTTTGGGGGCGCGCCGGCCTTCCCGGACGGAAATATGGCCATCCCTGCTTATGGAATTGGAAGATATGGATGAACGGACGTTTCCTTTAATCAGGAATTCGCCTGCCGGAGAATCTCTGCGTTCGATCGGAGTGCGCGTGACCCGGTTCAAAAACTGTACCGAGATGTCCGCGGGGACATACGGGATATTTTCCGGCAGGATTGAGTTGTTCAACGATGATACGCTTATCGACGATAAGATCGAAAAGTTACGCAGGAAAAGCGTTGACGCCGAATTTGAAGCGTCCGGACATACGGGCGTAACAAGGCGTTTTAAAATTCTCTTGGCCAATCTTCCCTGGCAAAAAGATGGAAAGTGGGGGGTGCGGGCAGGGTCGCGCTGGCCGCATATTAAATCGGACGCGGAAAAAGATTATCTCCCGTTTCCTTTTTTTCTTGCTTACGCGGCGGCGCTCCTGCGTAATCACGGTTTTGAGGCGGTTTTGATCGATGCGCCGGCGGAGAAGATGTCCGAAGACGAATTCATAGAGAAGGCCGCTTCGGGTAATTTTGATTTTCTGGCGGCGGAAACATCGATTCCGTCTTTTGATGACGATTTGAAACTTCTGCGGAAGATAGGGGAGCTCAATATCCCCGTTATTCTATGCGGTCCGAATCATGAGATTTATCAACCTTTATTCCTGGAGGAAAACAGTTATATCTCTTACGTTATGTGCGGGGAGTATGAATTTACGCTTCTGGATCTTCTGCAGAGTATCGGGAAGAACGGGGATCTGTCGGATGTCCGGGGTTTGATATACCGGAGGAACGGCGGCAGTGCCTGTAAAAATCCTTCCCGGGGGCCGGTGGATGTGGATGCTTTGCCGTGGCCGGAGCGCGGCAGTCTCCCCATGGGAAAATATCTGGATGCCCCGGGTGAAATGCGCATCCCAAGCGCGCAGATTATTGCCTCGCGTGGGTGCCCTTTTCGCTGTCAGTTCTGTCTTTGGCCGCAGGTTATGTATCAGGGAAGACAGTATAGGGCCAGGAATTTTCTCGATGTCGCCGATGAGATGGAATTTCTGATCAGGGAAAAGGGGTTCGCGTCGGTATATTTTGACGACGATACTTTTAACATCGGCAGGGAACGTATGCTGAACCTTTGCCGGGAAATAAGACGGCGGGGACTGCACAAGATTCAATGGGCGATCATGGCCCGTCCCGATCTTATGGATGAGAAGTTACTGCGGAATTTCAAAGAAGCGGGATTGCATGCGGTCAAGTACGGCGTCGAATCAGCGGTTCAGCATTTGGTCGATAATATCGGGAAGAATATGGATCTTAAAAAAGCGGAAAAAATGATCCGTTATACCCGGAAGCTGGGGATCAAAGTGCACCTGACTTTTACTCTCGGTTTGCCCGGCGAAACCCGCAAGACTATTGAACAGACCATTAACTGGGCGGTGAAAGTGGACCCTTTTTCGGCACAATTTTCTATCCTTACTCCTTTTCCGGGAACGGAATATTACCGTATTTTAGAGCACCGGGGATTACTGGTTTCCCGGGATTTTTCTTCTTACGACGGGCAGCATTCAAGTGTTATCAGAACCGAGCATTTAAGCCCGGAAGAACTGGAAATAGCCAAATCTTACGCCGAGAGGGTCTGGCAGGATCATCTGAGGGGAAAACGGGGTATCGCCGGGGATTTGAGAAAATTTTTCTCTTTTTTGCGGTTACAGGGCCCCGGTTTTGCCTGCGTGAAAGCGGCGCGCTATCTTTTCTATGTCCTATT
Organism: Candidatus Omnitrophota bacterium; assembly: GCA_041653035.1. Classification (GTDB taxonomy): domain Bacteria; phylum Omnitrophota; class Gorgyraeia; order Gygaellales; family Profunditerraquicolaceae; genus JAQTZX01. The sequence goes on along the minus strand of JBAZGE010000032.1, from coordinate 8,992 downwards.
CAGGAGGAAACGGTATCTTAACTTTGACGCCTTACTGCCTTTCTCCCCGTTATTACCCGGCGTCGTAAAAGAAAATCCCCGCGTAGCCTGTGATCCGTTAGAATTTCTGCAGACCCGGCGTAATCCCGAAGCGGCGGATTTATTTCTTATTCAGTGCCCTCCCTGGGATATCTCTATGCCTCCTTTGGGGATATCGTATCTTTCCAGCTATCTTCAGAAATCCGGGTATAGGACAAAAATATTCGATCTGAACATCGTTTTGTATAATCTGGTAAACGGCGGTTCCTGTTTTTTATGGGAACAGAAGAATTTTTACTGCTGGGTAGACACCGGTTCGTTTAGGGACACCTGGGGGCGTTTACGGGAGTTGACGAGAAATTTTGTCGACAGGATTATGGCGGGACCCCCGGTCTCCTATATCGGGTTGTCCGTGAATTTCGCGGGCATATATTTCGCGCGGGAATTAATACATTTGATACGCGCCAAAAATAAAGGCGTAAAGATTATCGTCGGCGGCTGGGGGGGGAATGATCCGTATATGCGCGGCCGGTTCGCGGACGATCCCCCGGATGTTTTCGTGGCCGGGGAGGGTGAAAACGTTATCTGTGAGGTCCTTGAATTTTTGAGCGGCAGGAGGCAGGCGCGGGATTGTCCCAGCCTTGCCCACCGGACCGAAAACGTCCCTGTTTTCGAATGCCGTATCCCTGTTATCGATCTGGATACTATTCCTCTGCCGAAGTTCGAAGATTACCATCTGGGCTTGTACCGTTATCCGATCATTCCTATTTTCGGAAGCCGGGGATGCATCGGCCGGTGCGCGTTCTGCAACGACTGGCGGCTTTCGAAACCTTTCCGTTCACACAGCGCGCGGTATATTTTCGAGGAGATTAAATATCACGTGGAACATTCCGGGATCACGATCTTCAGCTTTAAAGATTTGTTGTGCAACGGCGATATGAAACAACTGGATGAATTGTGCGATCTGCTTATTGCTTCAAAAATGAAGATCAGCTGGGATTCACAGGCGATTGCCCGCCAGGAAATGACCTATTCGTTTTTATGCAAACTTAAAAAAAGCGGTTGTTCCAGCCTGGTATACGGCGCGGAGAGTTTTTCCGATAACGTCCTGAAGCGGATGGGAAAGCTGTTTTCGCGTGAGACCATTGCCGCCGTTTTGCGGGATACGTCCCGGGCGGGGATAATCCCGATGGTCAATATAATCGTGGGTTTCCCCGGGGAAACGGATCATGATTTTCAGCAGACCGTTGATTTTATAGAAAAGAACCGGAAATACATTAAAGGGATGGGCGCGATCAGCGTCTGCCTGGTGAACGGCGGGTCCGATCTCGATTTCGAACGGGATAAATACGGGATCGTGCTTCCCGATGACGGCAGGATACGCGCGAAACAATGGTATTCCCGCGACGGCAGTAATACCTATGAAGTGAGGAAAAAACGGGCGGGAAAGATTATTGAACTCGTTAAACATTTGGAGATAAGGTATGATACGTGCACTCTATAGAAAGGCGCGTAAAGTCCTGCATATTGAGCGGGATGATTCTATCCTCCGGGGCATACTGGATGGTTCACGGGCTTTTACCGGGCCGGATATCGTGCAGTTTGATATCACCAACCGCTGCAATAATAACTGCTTGTGCTGCTGGAGTAATTCCCCGTTGCTTGGGAAACCTTCGGATGAGGTGGAAAAATGGAAAAGGCAGGAGATTCCTTTCGATATGGTTGCGGGGACGATACGGGAACTGAAACGCATGGGGACTTCAATGCTGTTTTTCGCCGGGGGAGGCGAGCCGTTCATGCACCCGCGGATTTTAGATATCCTTACCTGCGCCAAAAAGTGCGGGATGCGGATTTTTATCAATACCAATTTTACGCGTATAGACGAGGAAATGGCGCGGGAGATCGCGGCACTCAAGGTTGATCTTATTCATGTCAGTTTGCATGCCGGCAATGCGCAGACCTATGCCCGGGTGCATCCCAATAAAAATAAAGAGACGTTTTACCGGATTCAGGAAGTATTGGAATATCTGATGCGCGAAAGAAAACTGCGTGGGCAGGAGTCTCCTACGCCGTTTCCGCATGTCGATCTGTATTACGTTATTTTCAACGAGAATTACCGGGACATCCGGGATATGGTGGATTTTGCCGCGGAAATCCGGGCGAACAGCCTTGAATTCATGCCCGTGGACGTTATCCCGGGGAAAACAGACAGCCTTCTGCTTACCGACGCGCAGAGAAAAGAGGTTATCGAAGAAGTAAAGGCCCAGAAACTGCGGCTGGACGAGTTCAATAAGCGCGAAGGGGGGATTGTCACTTTTATCGAACAGTACGATTCTTTTATCAGCCGTATGTCGGCCGAGAGCGCGGTGCGGGGAGGGTATGAGGCACATACCGTTACCGCCCAGCCGTGTTACGCGGGATGGGCGTTCGCGCGCATCCTGGCAAACGGGAACGTGAACCCTTGCCTAAAGGCGCACCGGATATCGGTGGGGAATATTTATGAACAGCCGTTCGGCAAAATATGGAACGGGGCGGAACAGCGGGAATTCCGGAGAAAATCATTCGCCCTGGACGGCAAAGACGATTATTTCAGGCTGATCGGCAATGACGAGCAGAGCCGGTTCGGCTGTTTGAACAGCTGCGATAATATCCAGATAAACGTCGATATGCACGGGAAGTTCTCCCGGGAATTGAGGCGGCGGGGGAGGATCCCCTGAGTATGAAAGAAAAAGACAAACTTTTATTGCTGGCAGGCATCCTGCACGGAAAAAAAACATTTACCGGTCCGGAAGTCCTGCATATCGATCTGACCAATTGGTGTAATTTCGACTGTATCGCCTGCTGGTGCCGTTCTCCATTGTTGGGGGATAAAGCCATGCCCGAGGAGGAACGCAAGTTGATCCTTCCGCTGGAAAACGTTCGGGCTGTTTTTGACGATATCGCGGAGATGGGCGGTTTGAAACAGGTGAAATTAGTGGGCGGGGGCGAGCCGTTCATGCACCCGGATATTTTGAAGGTCGTGGAATACATAAAGAACGTGGACAGCCGTATCGAGATAGACATAAATACTAATTTCAGCCTGGTGAACGAGAAGACCGTGGAGCGGATGCTGGAATTGGGCGTGGATTCTTTGACCGTGAGCATCTGGGCGGGAACTCCCGGGGCGTATACCGCCGTGCATCCGAATCAAAAAGCGCAGACGTTCGAACGGATCAGGCAGGTGATGTTGTATATGTCCCGGAGGAAGAAGGAGCTTGATTCCCGCCGGCCGCGCATGGTGATCCATAACGTGATCTTGAACCGCAATTGCGCCGACATCGATAATATGCTGCGTTTTGCCCTTGATGCCGGGGCTGATGATATCCAGTTCGTGCCGATTGACACGGTAAAGAATAAGACTGAACAACTGCTGCCTTCCCCGGTTCAGATACAGGCATTGATCCCGCGCCTGCTTTCGATGCGGGAGCGTTATAATCCGGAAAATTTTACCTATACCGCCGCGGACGGCCGGGTCATCGTGCTTTCGGATTTCGATACTTTTATCCGCAGGATGAAGGAGATAGATACAGCCAGCGGCGTGTATGACGGGGGTGTCGTAGAGGAAGTTCCTTGTTATGCCGGATGGCTTTTTGCCCGGATCATGACCACCGGAAATGTGGTTCCCTGTTGCAAGGGGCACCGGATGCATATGGGGAATATTTTCAAGAACCGGTTCAAGGAGATATGGTTTTCGGATACCTACAATGAATTCAGGAATAACGGCCTGAAACTGGCCAAGGCGCACCCGTATTTTTCGAAGATCGGCAACGACGCCAGCCCCAAAACAGGATGTTACAACTGCGATAACCTCTGGCAGAACGTCCCGGTCCACCGGAAGATCACCGGCATAAAAGAGAAAGGCCCCATAGCCGATCTAAGCGTGTCTCTCTTAAGAGGATTATTCTAAGGATTCAATCCGCACAGGAGCAATGAGTAAAAATTTTCCGGATACTATGTTCATACAGACAGCCATAGAAGAAGCACGGCAGGGATTGAAGGAGGGCGGGATCCCTATTGGTTCCGTTCTTGTCCATAAAGGAAAAATAATCGGGCGCGGGCATAACCGGCGCATACAGAAGAACAGCGTTATCCTGCATGCGGAGATGGATGCCCTGGAAAACGCCGGAAGGCGCAGTGCGGCGGTGTATAAAGAATGTATTTTATATACGACCCTTTCGCCGTGCGCGATGTGTTCCGGCGCTGTTCTGTTATACGGCATCCCCGGGGTGGTTATCGGTGAAAACAAAACTTTCATGGGGGAAGAGGAGCTTTTGAGATCCAAAGGAATAAAGGTTGCCGTTTTGCAGGATAAAACCTGTATCACGATCATGCGGGATTTTATCCGGGACAATCCGGCGTTATGGAATGAGGATATCGGGAAGGAATGAAGATGACGGAGGCAGGTATGGAAATAAAAGTGGAGAGATTAAGCCGGGAAGAATTGGAGACGATGGGGGTGTTTGGCTGGCCGGTATGGACAAAGGGGGCGTCGCGTTTCGACTGGAGTTACGACAGCGTTGAGCAGTGCTTTTTTCTTGAAGGCGACGTTACCGTGGAGACCAAAGACGGCAAAAGCGTGAATTTCGGCAAAGGGGATTTTGTGTCTTTTCCCAAGGGGCTGTCCTGTACCTGGATCGTCAAAAAGCCGGTGAAGAAGCATTATAATTTCAAATAGAAAAGGCGGTCATAATGGCAAAAAAAATACTGGTGATTTCGGGAAGTCCGGTAAAAGGAGGCAACACGGATCTGCTGGTGAAGTGGTTCGCGGGCGGCGCGCGATCCAAGGGCGCGAAGGTTGAAATTGTGCGGGCGGCGTTCCTTAAATACGGCGCCAACGGATGCATCTCCTGCCGGGCCTGTCAGAAAATCGCAAAATACGAGTGCGTGATTAACGACGAGGCAAAGCCGGTTTTGGCAAAGATGGCGCGGGTGGATGTGATCGTGATGGCTACCCCGCTTTATTTCTATTCGTCCAGCGCGCAGTTGAAGCTGGTCATGGACCGGATGTTCTCGCTCTATAAATGGGATAACAAAGCCGGGACCATGGCTACGCCGTTGAAGGGCAAGACGTTCGCCCTGATCGCCAGCGCTTTCGAGGATGTCGGCCTGGATACGCTCGAGAAATCCTTCGCCATAACCGCCGATTATTCCGGCATGAAATTCAAGTCCCTGCTCGTCCCCAATGCCGGGGAATCGGGGGATATCAAGAATAATTCAGCAATTCGCCGAAAGGCAATCGCATTCGGCAGGAATCTATAACATTCATGGCCATAAAAAGTTTTTTGCGTAAGATTTCATTCAAGGAGAATAAACGCCGGTTGCTTACGGTTAGGGGGATCTTGAGCCGGAAGGTTGCTTACCGGGCGCCGGATGTCGTGCAGATCGATTTGACCGATCGCTGTACGGGGGGATGCGTTATTTGCTGGAATCATTCCCCGCATATCAAAAAAGAAGGAGCAGTAAAGAAAACGGACCTGGAATTTAAGGCGGCCGGTGAGTTCATTGACAGTATTAAGGCTTTCGGGACGCGGGAAGTAATCTTTTCCGGCGGCGGGGAGCCGTTCGTTTATGAACATGTCTGGGAGGTATTGGAGCATACCAATGCAAAAGGCCTGCCGTTCCGGATCAACACCAATTTGTTACTGCCGGATAAAAAAGATCTGCATCGGCTGGCGGGGTTTAAGTACCTCATATCTTTGACGGTGAGCGTTTGGGCCGCTGATCCGTTCCTATATGCCCGTTTGCATGACCGTACCCCGGAAGATTTCCGCCGGATAAAAGAACGCCTGGAATCGTTGAACCGTCTGAAACACGGTAATCTCAAGGTGATCATGTACGCGGTGGTCAACAGGGTGAACGCTCACTGTTTGAAGGATCTGGCTGAGCTGGCGTATTATACCGGGTGCGACGCGGTTGAATTCGGGTTGGTGGATGTTATCCCGGGAGTCTCCGACCGTTATTTGCTCAATGCCGCGCAGTTATCCGGGGTAAAAAACGATTTCCTCGATATTCTGAAAAAAAGCCGCGGTTTGAAGCATTTCAGCGTGAATGCGCGGACGCGCGGCATATTCCTGAGAAGGATTGCCGGCAAAGGGGCCTGCGCGGGCGAATATGATGCGCATGTCGGGAAAACCCCGTGTTACGCGGGATGGCTTTTCTTGAGGTTGAGGGCGAACGGCGATTTCAATTCGTGCCTTAAATCCCATCGTATGCCTGTCGGCAATGTGTATAAAGAAGATGCCGTGTCGGTATGGAATAATGTGTTACAACAGGAGTTCAGGAGGCATGCCGTGCGCGTGCCGAAAGATAAGGGATATTTTTCCGCCATAGGGAATTGCCCGGGTAAAGAGGTTGGATGTTTACGCATGTGCGATAATATCCTGATAAACGAACATGTGCATCGGTTTATGAAATACTGGTTCAAGAAGGTTAAAGTCGGTTAAAGAGGGTTAATGAAGATGAAGAAGATAAATAAGATATTCTTGATAGCGTTTCTATGTGTTGTCGCGTTAATCATGGATAGTGGGCTGTTCCTGTTTAAAAAAATAAAGCGTATCCTGTTCTTCCCGGGAGGATAATTCCTATGAATATTCTGCTCATCCATCCGCACGATCTTTATTCTCCTTCGGAGCCCTGGACTATCCGCATAAAGAAATTCGCGCAGGAATTCATGAAAGCGGGGCATTCGGTTACCCTGGTTTATTTCCCGCTCGATCCCCGGCAGGCGAACAGGACATTCAGGGATAACGGGATCCGGATTATTGCCCTGGACCGCCGGCTGGGGATATGGAGGCTGGCGCGGAATATCCTGAAAATGACCGAGCTCGCCGGATGGGCGGATATAATCCATTTCCAGAAATGTTATTATTACGCGGCGCTCCCCGCGTTGATCGCGGGGCTGCTCAGGGATAAACCCGTGCATTATGATTGGGACGACTGGGAGACGCAGATCTTCTATTACTCCAATCCGAAATACGTGTTTATCGGGGGATTCCTGGATCTTTTCGAGAAGATACTGCCCGCGGCCGTGTCCACGGTTTCCGTTTCCAGCCGGTATCTCCGGGAGCTTTGCATTGCCCGGGGCGCCGCCGCGGAGAATGTTTTCATCGTTCCGGTGGGCGCTGACCTCGAAGAATTCACCCCCGGGAAGAACGGTGGGCTGGTGAGAAAAAAATACAACGTAAAAGACAAGCTGGTCATGTACGTGGGGCAGCTGCACGGCGGCCAATACGCCGAGCTTTTTATCAAGAGCGCGAAGATTATTACCGACTGCGGATCGAACGATACGACGTTTATGATCGTGGGCGACGGGTACCGCCTGAGGGAACTGAAGTGCCTGGCCAGGGACCTGGGCGTCGATAAACACTGTATTTTTACCGCTTCCATTCCTCATCAGGATGTTCCGCATTACATGAGCGAAGCGGATGTGTGCGTGGCCTGTTTTGAGGATAACGGCATTACCCGGTGTAAAAGCCCGCTGAAGATCGCGGAATACCTTGCTTCCGGCAAGGCGATCGTCGCCAGTAAGGTGGGCGAGGTTGAGAATATGCTGGGCGGGGCGGGGATACTGGTTGAGGCGGGCAGGCCCGAACCGCTGGCGGAAAAGATATCCTCTGTGCTTTCAAATGAGAGTTTGAGAAAAGAAATGGGTATTAAAGCGCGCCGGCAGGCGGAACGGACGTATAATTGGAGAGTCTCAAGCGAAACACTTCTCAAGGCGTATGAAAATAGTCTTCGTCACCAGGGAAGGGTATAATCTTTCGGGTGCGCGGGTGCGCTGTTATAATTTTGCCCGTGAACTTAAAAAACTCGGCCTGGAAACCGAGGTTTTTTCTTTTGCCGACAATCTGGGGGCGTTGTATGGAGAGCGGGAACGGGAAATGGGAATGTCGAAAAAAATCTCCCTGTCGTTCCAGGCGGCCGGGCTGTTGCGCAAGGCATCCCGCGATTCCGTCTTTTATATCCAGCGGTTTAATTACCACAGCCTTGTTCCTCTGTGGGCTTCGGGTTTCGACAAGAACCGTATTATTTTCGACTGTGACGACTGGAATATACGCGAAAACCCGGAATATTATTTCGGTTTTTACCCTTCCTCCAAGATGGAGTATTGCACCCGCCGTATAGCCCGGCAGGCCCGCGTTTGCATCGCGGCCAGCTTTTTTTTGAAGGAATATCTTGAACAGTTCAGCCCCAACGTGCAGTATATCCCGACGGGTGTAGATACCGGTCTTTTTAAACCCGCGGAAAGAAAAACAAAAACCGATGAGGTACGGTTTTCCTGGATAGGCACGGTATATCATGAGGAAATGAGGGATAATCTCTATTTTATCCTGGATTGTTTTTCGCAGCTGGCTTCCCGGTACGGGAATATCACGCTCAGCCTTGCCGGCGAAGGAAGCTATTTGTCCGAGATAAAATCGAGTGCAGCTCAAAGCCCTTATAAAGACCGGATACGCATTGAAGGATGGATTCCCCCGGAGAATATCCCGGCGTACCTTGCGGGGGTGGACGCGGGGCTCCTGCCGTTGATCCAGGACACGAAATTCAACAGGGCGAAGAGCCCGACTAAACTGTTTGAGTATATGGCCATGGGAAAACCTGCTCTTTGCAGCGCCATCGGAGAGGCGGGACTGGTGATTGCTGATGGCGAAAACGGTATGCTTGCCCGTTCAAAAGAAGAATTTATAGAGAAGATGAAGGTGTTGATAGAGAAACCGGAACTGGGCCGTGCAATAGGGGCGCGGGCCCGTGAAACCGCGGAACGTGAATATTCGCTGGAATTCCTGGCAAAGAAATTATATTTGATCCTTACGGAACACGCCTCTGCCTGAAGTTCCGGTCAATGTCAATCCGGCTCCCCTTTGGTAACATCCCGCGTATAATTCGTTTCTGATTCAACCATACTGCATCAAGTAAACAATCATTGTGTCTTAAA
>JBAZGE010000031.1:0-21528 GCA_041653035.1 Candidatus Omnitrophota bacterium | reverse complement strand
TTCCTGCAGGGTGGTCGACCTGTGCAATTACATCGTGCAGAAAGGGATATAACACATACGTAGATAGAAAAGTAAAAAAGAAAAATGGGGACGGTTCTATTTTTTTGTTCTCGACCGCGAGTCTAAAAAAATAGAACCGTCCCCATTTTTCTTTACATCAGCCGTCTTTTTGCGAAAGAACTTGTCTTGCACAACTTCGCCGGCGAACCTTCTTCTCAACTCCTGGAGCGGCTGGTGGAGTTATCGCTGTGATTGGCATATCGGAGGCAAGCAGAAGTTCGTCGCGGAGCTGGTGAACATTTACTTCAACGCTCGTTAATAATATAAAGTATTAAAGTATTAAACAAAAAGCCTTCGCTGGGCATTATGGCTGGCGAAGGCTTTTTGCTTTACCGGGGCAAGTTTTTCATTGTTATCTTGAACTTGATAAAAAAAACATTGATTTTATTGCGAGCAGGAGATATATTACCTGAAGAGGTAAATAGTAATGCTTGATGGCTCTTAACACGAGGTATATTCTCCGAACATTAATTCCCCGCATCCGCGCGCGAAAGAATATACGCGAAAGTTAAAACGTTTAAACCACCCCTATATGAACCGCCTCGAATTCGTAAAGAAAACCGGCGCGAAACAGCCCTTTTTTTTTCTTGGTAAATTCGGCCTTCCGCAAGCAAATTTCCTGATAAGGAGAAGGAAGAATGTATAAAAAAGCAGTCCTTTGGATCAGTATAATCTGTTTTAGTTTGTGCTGCGGATGCTCTCATTACCATTATCAAGAGGACTTATTTAAATGCCCGGGTTTGCCTTCCGCGACTCCAATAAATATGATCGTCGGAATGAATGAGCTATCCGACAAAAGGCCAAGCGATGAAGAATATAGGTTCCCGCCCGATAGTATCTGCAATTCCCCTTCGCCTGTAAATCAAACGGTGAGTCGGAGAATAACCTCGGTTTTGTTAAAAGATTTCCGGGGCTCAGGTCTCTTTAAAGAAATACATTGTCCTGCCCAGCCCCAGGATGATTATGTCATTAGCGGTTCAATAGAGAGGCTTGTTATGCAGCCCCAAAGGACATTTTTTGAAAAAAACTTCCTGGTTGGTTTTTTTCCTGTTTTGCAGTTGCCGCTTCTTTTTGGCGCGACTTTTAGGCAGGAGTGCTGCATAGTTGATATCTCTCTTGAAATAATAGATAACAAAACAAATACAGTAATAGCAAACATTCGGGAATCTTCGAAGGCAGTCTTGGATGTATCAATATATGATTCAGAATTGGGGAGAGACGTAACCGAAGCTTTTTGTAATGTGGTTAACAAGCTAAAAAAAGACCTGGCAGAGAAAATCAACGATTATTCGAATCGTCAAACGGCAGAAGCGTCGAGGAACGAATATTGAGCGGGCATCGCAGACGTTTTACTATTAATTTGTTTACAAGATAAATACTGTTTGAGTGTGCGGGCGCGTTATCAGTGCAGATGTATTGTTCCCAATAGGTTCTGTAAAACGCCTGAGATGCCTGTTGAAGGGGCGTTTCGCCGGCTTGGAGGAGGCGGCTGAGGCGTTGGCAGAAAAAGGATAGGGGGCCATGAAAAAAGGCGTAAAAAAATGGCAATCACGGGCCATGGAGGCATGAGTATGACTTGCGCCGGGCCTGATGGTGGATATTAAATCTGCAGTTTTGCGTTTTTATTTTAAGAATGGTTTCTCTGGTATTGAAGCCGGCTAAGAGAGCTATCGGTATTACGGCGGGCGCTTTCATTGCAGCAGTCATGTTTTTACTGACGCATTACTGGTTTATCGATTGATTGTCAATGTAATAAAAGAAGGGAAATCCTTGAAGTATAAGAATAAAAGGGTTCTTTTTGTTTACCCGGATTGCTCTCCTGAACTGCCGGAATCCAAAGCCACTGTGCAGATAATCGAATCCTTGAGGGGAAAATATGATATCGCGGCTTATTGTAATCTGGACGGGAAGATTATCGAGGCGGATAAAAAATTCAGCGCAATGGTTACCCATGTGCCGTATTCCGAAGCTTCGTTAAACAGTCGTCCCTGCGCTGTTTCGCATTTTATGCGCGAAAGCATAGAGACGACCGCGGCCTAAGAGAAATGTATGCCTGACATCGAGCTTAACGACCGGTTCAAAGAGGCCCTTGCGGTAATGGGGGATACGCGCAGGAACGTTTTTATCACCGGCAAGGCAGGCACCGGCAAATCCACGCTTCTTACGCATTTTCGTTCGATTACCGGCAAACGGATAGTCGTTCTCGCTCCCACCGGCGTTGCTGCGGTCAATATCCGCGGTGAAACCATTCATTCCTTTTTCGGATTCAAACCCGATATTACTTTGCAGAAAGTCAAAAAACTGAAGAATAAACGGGAGCGTATTTTCCGGGAACTGGACGCCATAGTCATTGACGAGGTTTCCATGGTGCGCGCGGATCTCCTGGATTGCGTGGATTATTTTATGCGGTTGAACGGCAGGGACAGGGATACGCCGTTTGGCGGCGCGCAGATGATATTCATCGGCGATCTCTACCAGCTTCCTCCGGTGGTAACCGCGCGGGAGAAAGAGATATTCTCCGGACATTATAAATCAGCGTATTTTTTCGATGCGCGGGTGTTCGAGGATGGTTTTTCGATGGAGTTTATCGAGCTGGAAAAGATTTACCGGCAAAAGGACGAAAAGTTTATCGGACTGCTCAACGCCGTGCGCAACAATACTTTGAGTGAGGGGTATTTATCCCTGCTCAACAGCCGGGCGGGGAAACCCTGCGGTTCGGAGGAAACGTCCGGATATACCGTGTATCTTACTTCTACCAATCAGATGGCGGCTCAGATAAATGATGAGCGCCTGGTGAAGGTGCAGGGGGAGATCAGGCCGTATCCGGCGGAGATAAACGGCGATTTCGATGAACGTTCATACCCGGCGGATAAAGAACTGAGATTGTGCGAAGGGGCGCAGGTAATGCTTCTGAATAACGATTCCAAGGGCAGGTGGGTGAACGGGACTTTGGGAGAAGTATCACATATCACCTACAGCACAAAAAAAGAGGCTGATGAGATCTCTGTGTTCCTGCCGGACGGAAGCCTCGCGGAGATCCTTCCGCATACCTGGGAAATATTCCATTTTCGTTTTAATGAGGAGACCCTGTCTATAGAAAGCGAGAGCGCGGGTTCTTTCACTCAATATCCCCTGAAACTTGCCTGGGCGGTGACTATACACAAAAGCCAGGGCAAGACCTTCGACCGGGTGATCATCGATACCGGCAAAGGCGCCTTTGCCCACGGCCAGGTGTACGTGGCTTTGAGCCGATGCACTTCGTTTGAAGGTATTTCTCTGAAGAAACCTCTGCGCGCCTGGGAAATACGCATGGACCGGCGCATCGAGGATTTTCTGAAAGAGATGGGGGAAGGCCGGCAAAATTATGTAGGGACAGCACATTGTGCTGTCCCTACAAATTATTCCGTTTCCATGAAAACGGTGCCGTTATCGTAAATTAGTGGAGCCCCTCGGCCTAAAGGCCAAGGCTCCCTCCCCGAAGCAAAAAACACATTCCGCAGATTCCTATCCCCGGTCTGAAGACCGGGGATTTTGCGGAGGGGATTAAATCGTTTAAAGACGTAACCGTAAAACGCATGCGGTCGGAATTTGGCAATGTACAATTTTGTTGGCAAAGGTCGTTTTATGATCATATCATACGTGATGAATTATCATTAAACCGTATTCGGGAATATATCATTAGTAATCCTAAACAATGGGATATGGATGTCGAAAATATCAAAAATCGCGATGATAATCCCGTTGCGTATTATAATAATGTTATCAAGGTATGAAAGTGGAAAGAATTCTTCCGTTTACCATCCTTATAGTCGGCGCCAGCGGGATTATCGCGCAGGTTTTTCTCCTGCGGGAGTTATTGGTCGGTTTTTACGGGAATGAACTGACCGTGGGGATTATCCTGGGAAATTGGATCCTTGGCGAGGCCCTGGGGGCGTACCTGATAGGAAAAATGGTTTCCTCCCGAAGCTCCGCCGCGCCGGTGGTCCCGTTTTTCATCCTGCAGTTCGTGTTCTCCGCTGCGTTTATTCTTTCTCTGTACGCGGCTCGGGTCTTCAAGACCGTCCTGGGTATTCCTTTTGCCGAAGCCGCCGGCCTCACTCCCGTATTCCTGATATCTCTTGCCGTTAATTTTCCGGTTGCTTTCTGTCATGGAGGTTTGTTTTCCTGTTTATGCCGTATGCAGTCCCCCGGAGGCCGGGCTATAGGCAAGACCTATGTTTGGGAGACTAAAGGCACTATAGTCGGCGGCTTGGCGGCCACCTATTTTTTTATACCCCGGTTTAATTCTTTCCAGGCCGCGGAAATCATAGGTATGGTTAATTGTGCGGTCTGTTTGTTGTTCCTGAGAAATCTGCGTGTTAAATTTCATAGGGTCTTGGCCGCGGGAGCCTTTCTTTTGTTTTCTTTGGTGCTGGTCATTATCGGCCCGGGCCGTTTGCAGGATTCTTCTCTCCTGACCCAGTGGAAAGGTGCGCGTGTCCTTGATTACCGCAATTCCGTGTACGGGAATATCGTGGTGACCGGGCAGGAGCAGCAATATACGTTTTACTATAACGGCCTTCCGTTTATTACTGTTCCTTATCCGGACATCATTTTTTCCGAGGAGTTCGGAACTATCCCGCTGTTATTCTCGGATTCGCCCGCGGATATCCTGGTGATCGGCGGCGGCGCGGGAGGGGTGCTGGAGCGGATCCTGCGGCATCCGGTGACCCGGGTGGACTACGCGCAGATCGACCCGCAGGTGATCGGAATGCTTAAAAAATTCCCTACCTTTGTAACGGAGAAAGAACTGCGGGACGCGCGGGTCAGGGTTATTAATACCGACGGCAGATTTTTTTTGAAGCATGGCGCGGGGAAGTACGATGTTATTCTTACCGCGTTCCCGCAGCCGTCCGACCTGGCCGTCAACCGGGTTTTTACGCGGGAATTTTTCGCGGAAGCCAAACAAAAACTTACGAAAAATGGCGTGCTGGCTTTTTGTTTACCCGGTTCATTGACCTATGTGGGGAAGGAATTGAGGGATGTGAACGCGGGCATATACAGGGCCGCGGAGATTGTATTCGGTTCCGTGCGCGTCATCCCCGGAGAAGTAACTTTGTACCTGGCTTCTGAAAATCCGGCTCTGCTTGTTCAGGACGCCGCCGTCCTATCGGCGAAATTGGAACGGAGGGATATCCGGTCGGGACTCCTGACCCCGGATTATCTCCGGTACCGGCTGGATAAGCGGAAAGAAAAATGGTTTTTGGAGTTGATTACGGAGTCGTCCGTGCCGCCGAATAGTGATTTTGCGCCTCGGGCGGTATATGATATGATGCTTTTTTGGAATAAACAGTTTTCCGATCCCCTGGCGAAGATTTTTGAATCCGCCGTTATTTCGGGCGTGAAAACCGCGGGTATCGTAGTTTTCCTTTTGTTCGTGGCCGGAGTGTATTGGGTGTTGCGGCGAAAAAAAAGATTGTGGACCAGGCCTGTTCTTGCGTATAGTATCCTGACTACCGGTTTTTTCAGTATGCTCATTAATCTGATGCTGATCTTTATTTTTCAGTCCGCGTGCGGCTGCCTATATTATAAGATCGGCCTGCTCATAAGTTTTTTTATGGCCGGGATTGCGGCGGGCGGGATGCTGGTTACCAGTATGGTTAAACGGCTGAAAATGGGCCTGCGTTTTTATATGGCGGTTGAGATCCTGATAATCGTATTCACCGCGGTTTTTTTTAGCATGCCGGCGATATGGATACGGAACGCCGGCCAATTGTTTTTTATGATCCTATTTTTTTTACCGGGATTCCTGGCCGGGCTGGCTTTTCCTTTGGCGGCGAGCGTATACCGGGAAAAAGACGCGGGAGGTTATGCCGAGACAGCCGGCATTCTCTACGGCTCGGATCTGCTGGGCGGATGGCTGGCGGGAATGATCGGAGGGGTTTTGTTGGTTCCGCTCGCCGGCCTTGCCGGGACGTGCCTCATTATTATATTTTTGAAACTGAGCAGTTTGCTCTTTTTGTCCTCCCTGAAAAAAAAGTAAAAAAAACATTTGACAAAACATGAAATATATTATATACTTTCATCCTTCGTAATCCCAGTATAGGTTTTAGAATACCAGGGAGAATTTAGTAAAATTCTTTTCGGGTTTTTTTTTATCATTTGCGGAATTATCCACGATGCCTTCTGTAGTATTCCGGCCCCGGGATGACGAATTCCTCACTGTACCGATGGCTGCAGGAAAAATGGTTAAAGGATAAACAGCACAGGAAACAGAATATACTTAATAATCCTGTTGCTGGAGTAGCTCAGTCGGTAGAGCACGTCCTTGGTAAGGACGGGGTCACGGGTTCAATTCCCGTCTCCAGCTTGGGGTAAACCGGCACGAAAACAACCCCTTAGACAAGACATACATATGCGCGAGATCATAACGTTAGAGTGTACAGCCTGTAAAAATAGAAATTATTCGACCACGAAGAATAAGAAAAAACACCAGGATAAACTGGAGTTGAAAAAGTTCTGCAGGCCCTGTCGTAAGCATACGCCGCATAAGGAGATCAAGTAATCGGAGCTTCTGTTCCGGCGGTTGAAGGGTGGAAATGCAAAGCGGTAATTATCGTAATAGGAGCGTCGGTTAATGGCAAACCAACGGTCTCCAAAACCGTGACTGCAGGTTCGAGCCCTGCCGCTCCTGTAAATTTGGTTCGCAGTAAAATATAGGAAGGAAGCCATGAGTTTTTTTAAAAAGTTTGTAAATTTCCTGAGAGAAGCAAAAACAGAATTGAGCAAGGTGTCGTGGTCGACCCGGCAGGAAGTTATGGGCGCAAGCGCGGTGGTGATCGTCATAACTATAGTCATGGCTGTTTTTATCGGGGTGGTGGATATGGCGCTTACCCGGTTTTTGGCTATTGTGATGAAATAGGAGAACAGGCAAAAAGTGATGAAGAGCTGGTACGTTATACATACGCAGACAGGTTTAGAAGATAGAGTAAAGACGATTTTGGAACATAGAATCGCTTCCGAAGGGCTGCAGGATCTGATCGATAAGGTGATCATTCCCACTGAACAGATCTCTGAGGTTCGCGGAGGGAAGAAAAGGGTTACCGAGCGAAGGTTCTTTCCGGGGTATATCCTGGTGGAAATGGAACTGGTCGACCGGACCTATGCGGTTATCAAGTCTCTCCCCGGGGTTTCCGGTTTTATAGGTTCAGGCAAGAAACCCTCTCCGTTGCCCAAGCATGAAGTGGATAGTATTTTAAAGCGGACCGAAGAAACCCGCACCAAGCCCAGCCCCAAGATCATTTTTGCCAAAGGAGAATCTATCAGGGTAAAAGAAGGGCCGTTCATGAATTTCAGCGGAGTTATAGAGGATGTGTATCCGGAAAAAGGAAAATTAAAAGTCAGTATTTCCATATTCGGGAGATCGACTCCGGTGGAATTGGAATACTGGCAGGTGGAGAAAGTGTAATATGGCTAAAAAAATAACCGCGATAATTAAATTGCACGTACCAGCCGGGCAGGCAAACCCGGCGCCGCCGGTCGGCCCCGCTTTGGGCCAGCACGGAGTTAATATCATGATGTTCTGCAAACAGTTTAATGACCAGACAAAGGGAAGGGATGGTTTGATCCTGCCCGCGGTCATCTCCGTGTATGAGGACAGGACGTTTTCCTTTATAATAAAAAGCCCGCCGACTTCGGTGCTTTTGAAACGCGCCGCGAATCTTGCCAAGGCTTCAGGGATCGCCGGCAAGGAAATTATCGGTTCGGTGACAAAAAAACAAATCGAGGAGATTGTCAAACTTAAATTCAAAGATTTGAACACGGTTACTATGGAACAGGCGGTTAAATCGATCGCAGGAACAGCCAGAAGTATGGGCATAACGGTAGAGGGATAAGAGCATGAAAAAGTGCAGTAAACGGTATACGGAATCAAAGAAACAGGTCGATATTGCCAAAACGTATTCTTTGCCGGAAGCGATCGCGATCTTAAAGAAACTTCCTGCGTTGAAGTTCGACGCTTCGGTTGACCTGCATTTCGATTTGAACGTGGATACCAAAAAATCGGAACAGATGGTTCGGGGCACGGTTATCCTTCCCCATGGAACCGGGAAAAAAGTCCGGGTAGCGGTTTTTTGCAAAGGTGAACATGAGAAAATAGCCCGGGATGCGAATGCCGAATTCGTGGGATCCCAGGATTTGATCGATAAAGTTAACAAAGGGTTTCTCGATTTTGACTGTGTTATCGCTACTCCCGATATGATGAAAGATTTGAGCAGGCTGGGGAAAGTCCTCGGGCCCCGGGGGCTCATGCCCAGCCCGAAGACCGGTACGGTGACTAATGATATTGCCAAGGCGATCGAGGAGGTCCGGAGGGGCAAGGTGGAGTTTCGCGTGGATAAACAGCGCGGGCTGCATCTGTCTGTCGGAAAGATATCTTTCCCCGAAAACGCGATCGTAGAGAACGCTTCTACCGTGATCAATGCCATTAATGACGCGAAACCATCCACGGTAAAGGGTAAATTCGTGAAAACGATGTTTATTTCATCAACCATGAACCCCGGATTAAATTTAGCGGTGTAGCCATGATAAAATTAGGATTACTTTTTAAAGATACGTCGGCACGGATGATCAGGGATAATATCCGGAATTCCGGAAGTTTTTTTATCGTCAGGTATACCGGTTTGTCCGGTTTGGACATGAGTAATCTCAGGAAAAATCTCAGAAGTTCCAATTCCAGCCTTATGGTGGTGCGCAACAAAATAGCTATGCGTATCCTGGCCGATATGGGAAAAGAGGAGTTGAATAAGCTTATTGACGGCCCCTGTGGTTTTATATTTATCAAAGATGAGCCGGTTAATGCCTCTAAGGTGGTTTGCGATTTTCTTAAAGACCACGAGAAACTGATTGTCGGAGGAGGCCTTTTCGGCGAAAAAATCCTGGCAAAGGCGGATATTGTAGCTTTGTCAAAAGTGCCTTCAAAGGAGATCCTGCGGGCACAGGTTGTCATGGGCTTGAAGAGCCCGATCAACGGGATAGTAATGGTTTTAAATTCCACCTTAAGGAATTTTGTCTGTTGTTTAGACCAGATCAGGCAGAAAAAAGGCGGATAAAACATACAGAGAGGCACTTAATCCCACATACGGCGGGGAAACAATCCAAGGAGGAAAAAATGGCAGGGGCAAAAGTTGAAGATTTGATTAAATCCATCGAAGAAATGTCCGTTCTGGAATTGTCCGAGATGGTCAAGGCATTGGAAGAGAAGTTCGGCGTGACGGCAAATATGCCGATGATGGCCGCACCTATGGCGGGTGGAGCCGCAGCAGGAGCCGCGCCGGCCGCTGAAGAGAAAACAACATTTACGGTTATGCTGGTGAATGCCGGGGCAAATAAGATCTCGGTAATCAAGGAAGTCCGGGCGGCGACCAGTCTCGGCTTGAAAGAAGCGAAAGATCTCGTTGACGGCGCACCGAAGCCGGTTAAAGAGAACATTCCGAAAGAAGAGGCCGAAGACCTGAAGAAAAAAATTGAGGCAGCCGGCGGTAAAGTCGAATTAAAATAGAAAAGGATAAATACAAATATCTGCCTGTCTTCGGGCAGGAAAACAGGATTAACACAGATAATCACCGGTGTCTGTGTACAAATGCAGGTTAAAAAAATATGTTAATGAAGCGGAAAAATTTCGCGAAGTTTAAGGAATTCCTTGATTTGCCGCATTTTTTGGATATTCAGACAGCTTCGTATAAAGAATTTTTGCAGATCGATCTTTCTCCATCCGAACGGAAGCGCCAGGGACTGCAGGAAGTTTTTGAGCAGATGTTCCCCATTGAGAACGCCGACCGGTCCGTGCGGCTTGAATTTGTGAGCTATACCCTTGGAAAGCCGAAATACAATATGCCCGAGTGTAAAAACAGGTCTATGACCTATGCGTCTCCCCTTAAGATAAAATTCAGATTGACCACTTCCCGTGAGACTAAGGAACAGGATTCTTATTTCGGGGAGATCCCTCTGATGACCGATATAGGAAGTTTTATCATTAACGGTGATGAACGCTGCGTGGTCAGTCAGATTCAGCGTTCCCCGGGTGTCTGTTTCGAGGAAGAGGAGCATCCTACCGGCAAAAAGATATTTTACGGCCGCATTATACCGTACCGCGGAGCGTGGCTTGAGTTTAAGTATGATCTCCTGGAAACTATCATCGCGTATGTGGACAGGAAACGCAGTTTTCCGGCCACTCAACTGCTGCGCATCCTCGGATTTTCCACCAACGAAGAGATTATCGCCGCTTTCGGCAGGGAATATCCGGAAATAAAAAATACCCTTAATAAAGATTATACCAAGAATAAAGAGGAAGCCCTGCTTGATTTTTACCGCAAGATGTCTCCGACCGATCCGATTACCAAGGAATCGGCGGAATCGCTTTTTTACCGGTTGTTTTTTGATCCCAACCGGTACGATCTGGAAAAGGTCGGGCGGTTCATTTTGAACAGGAAACTGGATATGAACGTGGATCTCGATAAGCGCATCCTCGATTCCGCGACCGTGATCAAAGTTATGGAGTATTTGATCAAGTTAAAGGACGGCACCGGCAAGATCGACGATATCGACCATCTGGGTAACCGCCGCGTTAAAGGCGTGGGCGAACTGGTCCAGAACCAGGTGCGTATCGGTATCTCGCGGGTTGAGCGTTCCATACGTGAACGCCTGAGCGTGCTCGGTGATTCCGATAATTTAAATATTCATTCACTCATTAATTCAAAACTTTTTTCCACGCAGCTGCATGATTTCTTCGCCCGCAGCCAGTTGTCGCAATTCATGGACCAGATCAATCCTCTGGCGGAGATCACTCATAAAAGAAGATTAAGCGCCTTGGGCCCCGGAGGTTTGTCACGGGAACGGGCGGGTTTTGAAGTCAGGGATATTCATCCGTCTCATTATGGAAGGGTGTGCCCGATCGAGACCCCTGAAGGGCCGAATATCGGTTTGATTTCTTCTTTGAGCACGTTCGCGCGGGTCAATGAATTGGGGCTTTTGGAAACTCCCTACCGGAAGGTTGAAGACGGGCGGGTGACCAAGAGAATAGAATTTTTGACCGCGGATATCGAAGAAGACAAGCTGGTCGCGCAGGCCAACGTTCCTATAGATTCCGATGGTAATTTTCTTGAAAAAGATGTATCCTGCCGTCATCACGGAGATTTTCCTAAAGTCCTTCCGAAGAAGGTGCAGTACATGGATGTTTCCCCGAAACAGGTGGTTTCGGTGGCCGCTTCCCTGATCCCTTTTCTTGAGCATGATGATGCCAACCGCGCGTTGATGGGGTCGAACATGCAGAGGCAGGGCGTGCCTCTGATGATGACCGAAGCCCCGGTTGTGGGGACGGGCATGGAGGGAAAAGTCGCCTATGATTCCGGAATTATGGTGACGGCGGAAGAGGCCGGCAAGGTAAATAAAGTCGACGGCGCTTCCATTACCGTGGGAAAAAAGACCTATGTGCTTAAAAAATTCCTGCGCACTAACGCGGATACCTGCACGAATCAGCGGCCGATAGTCAAGCTGGGCGAGCATGTGGAAAAAGGGCAGGTTATTGCCGACGGCATGTGCACTAAATACGGCGAATTGGCGCTCGGTAAGAATCTGCTGGTCGCTTTTATGCCTTGGAGAGGATATAATTTTGAAGATGCCATAATCATCAGCGAGAAGCTGGTGCATCGGGATACGTTTACTTCTATTCACGTGAAGGAATTCGAGGTTGAGGCGATCGAGACGCGCCTGGGAAATGAAGAAATCACCCGTGATATTCCGAATGTAAGCGAAGATGCTTTAAAGAATTTGGATGTCAGCGGTATCGTACGGATGGGCGCGGAAGTGTCTCCGGGGGATATCTTGGTGGGGAAGGTTACTCCTAAGACCGAATCCGAGCTTTCTCCTGAAGAGCGGCTTTTGCGCGCGATTTTCGGCGAGAAGGCTTCCGATGTCCGCGATACGTCTTTAACGGTCCCGCCCGGAGTCGAAGGCGTGATCGTCGACGTACATGTTTTTCAGCGCAAAGAGCGCGGAAGAAAATCGAAAGAGGATAAGAAGCGTGAGATCGCCAAGATCAAGGAGATCAAGGCGTATTATAAGCAGGAAATAGAATATCTTGAAACAGAGAAGGTTGCCCGTCTTGCCCAGCTTTTGGGCGTTGATAAGTCCCGGGTTGAGAAGGCGGATGTAAGCAATAATGAAGAGGCGAAGATACTGATTGCTTCCTATGACGAACAGATTCAGGAATTAGAGGTGGAGCAGCAGCAGGAAATAGAAAAGGTAAAGCGCGGGGATGAACTGCCGGCAGGGGTGCTCAAGCGGGTGGTGGTATATATAGCCACAAAGCGTAAACTGGCGGTGGGAGATAAGTTGTCGGGAAGGCATGGGAACAAAGGAGTGGTAGCGCGTATTCTGCCGGAAGAGAATTTGCCGTATATGCCGGACGGTACTCCCGTAGAGATCGTTTTGAATCCGTTGGGAGTTCCTTCTCGTATGAACGTCGGGCAAATCTTAGAAACACATCTTGGCTGGGCCGCCCGGGCGCTGGGGTTGAATATCATGACTCCCGTTTTTGACGGCGCCACCGAGGCTGAAATAAAAGAAATGTTGAATAAGGCGGGTCTTCCTGAAGGAGGTAAGGTCACGCTTTATGATGGTTTTACGGGGGAGCCGTTTGACCAGAAAATATGCGTGGGATACATCTATATGATGAAGCTCATCCATTTGGTCGATGAAAAGATACACGCGCGGGCAATCGGCCCGTATTCCTTAGTCACTCAGCAGCCCCTCGGAGGTAAAGCGCAGTTCGGCGGACAGCGGCTCGGCGAAATGGAAGTTTGGGCTCTGGAAGCGTACGGCGCCGCGTACACCTTACAAGAGATGTTGACCGTGAAAAGTGACGATGTGCTGGGAAGAACGCGTATTTACGAAGCCATAGTAAAGGGTGAACAGCGTTTAACGCACGGAACTCCGGAGTCGTTCAACGTTTTGATAAAAGAATTGCAGGGGCTTTCCCTTGATGTCCGTTTAGAAAAAGCGGATAAAAAATGAGGTTGTAGATTATGGAAGAGATACACGCGTTTGACAGTATGTCCATACAGTTGGCTACCCCGCAGGTAATCAGGGCGTGGTCAAAGGGAGAAGTCAAGAAAGCGGAGACTATCAACTACCGCACTCTGAAGCCCGAAAAAGACGGTTTGTTCTGTGAGAAGATATTCGGCCCGGTGCATGATTGGGAATGCAACTGCGGTAAATATAAAGGAATTAAATTCAAGGGTATTACCTGTGACCGCTGCGGCGTTACCATTGACCGCTCGTCGGTTCGGCGGGAACACATGGGGCATATAGATCTGGCGGCGCCCGTGACGCACATATGGTTTTTCAAAGTGGTGCCCAGCCGTATCGCCTCTTTGCTCGATATGAGCCTGCGGGAACTGGAAAAAGTTATCTACTACGAAGAGTATATCGTTATTGATCCGGGTACGTCCCCGCTTAAGAAAAAGGAGCTTTTGTCCGAAGACCAGTACAACGAGGCCATTGAAAAATACGGCGGGAAATTCAAGGCTAAGATCGGCGCTGAAGCGGTGCAGGAGCTTTTGCGTGAAATAGATATGGATGAGTTTTGCAAAAAATTGCATCGTGACCTGGAGAAATCCAAGGAGATGCTCAATAACCGCAAAATACTCAAGACCCTGCAGATTGTGGAAGATTTCCGTAAGTCGGACAACAAAGCGGAATTAATGGTGTTGGAAGTTTTGCCGGTCATCCCGCCCGATTTAAGGCCGCTGGTTCCTCTTGACGGGGGAAGGTTCGCGACTTCCGATCTCAATGATCTATACCGGCGGGTCATTAACCGTAACAACCGCCTCAAGAAACTCATAGAATTGAACGCTCCGGATATCATTATCCGTAATGAAAAGCGCATGCTTCAGGAAGCGGTTGATGCTTTACTGGATAACGGCAGGCACGGACGTCCGGTGGTGGGGGCGAATAACCGTCCTTTGAAGTCTCTTTCCGACATGTTAAAGGGAAAACAAGGGCGTTTCCGGCAGAATCTGCTGGGCAAACGCGTTGATTATTCCGGCCGTTCGGTTATCGTGGTCGGCCCGGAATTGAAACTCCATGAATGCGGACTGCCTAAACAGATGGCGCTGGAATTGTTTGAGCCGTTCATTATCAAGAAACTGAAGGAAAAAGGTTTTGTGCATACGATCAAAGGGGCCCGCCGTATGATCGGGCATGAGAAGGTTGAGGTTTGGGATATCCTTGATGAGGTTATCCGCGACCATCCCATTCTTTTAAACCGCGCGCCCACGCTCCACCGTTTAAGTTTGCAGGCGTTTCAACCGGTGCTCATCGAAGGCAAGGCGCTCAAGATCCATCCGTTGGTCTGTACCGGGTTTAACGCCGATTTTGACGGAGATCAGATGGCCGTGCATGTGCCGTTGTCCCTTGAAGCCCAGCTTGAGGCCAAGATTTTGATGCTTTCCATCAGCAACGTTTTTTCTCCCGCGCACGGAAGGCCGATTGTAACACCCACCCAGGATATCGTCCTGGGTTTGTCGTATATGAGCAAGATGAGGCAGAATGCCAAAGGGGAAAATAAAATATTCGCCAATCCTGATGAGGTATTGACCGCTTATGACGACGGAGTCATTGCCCTGCACGCCAAGATAAAACTACGGGTTGAAAGCGTGTTCGATATCGGGGAGAAAAAATTCATTCCCGGAAGGCAGATTATGGTGACCACTGCCGGCAGGGTAAAATTCAACTTGTCCCTACCGGAAGGTTTCGGGTTTGTCAATAAGGAATTGAATAAAAGCAATGTCGGTGAAGTGGTGACCCAGACCTATAAAAGGTTCGGGCACAACCGTGCCATAGAACTGCTCGATGATCTTAAGAAGCTGGGGTTCGACATGGTGACCCTGGGAGGTATATCGATCGGGGTTGACGATATGGTCGTCCCGCAGGCCAAAGTGGATGTGTTGAAAGAAGCGCGCGAAGAGGTGGCCAAGGTTGAGGATCAATACCGCAAAGGTATTATCACCGATAAGGAACGTTCCAATAAAGTTATCGATATCTGGACACACGCCACCGATAAGATCTCGGAGCATCTGTTCAAGGATATGGATTCGTTTAATCCTATTTTTATGATGGCGGATTCAGGCGCGCGCGGTTCAAAGATGCAGGTCAGGCAGCTTTCCGGTATGCGCGGTCTCATGGCCAAGCCGTCGGGGGAAATTATCGAGAATCCCATTACCGCCAATTTTAGGGAGGGATTGACCGTGCTTGAATATTTTATTTCCACGCACGGCGCCCGCAAAGGGCTTGCCGATACCGCGCTTAAGACCGCCGACGCGGGATACCTGACCCGCAGGCTGGTTGATGTTACTCAGGAAGTTATTGTTACCGAGGATGACTGCGGTACTTTGAACGGAATCACCGTGGAGGCGATCGTCGAAGGCAATGAAATGGTAGTCAGCCTGAAAGACCGCATTGTGGGGAGAGTGGCTTTGGATAACATCGTGAATATCATCACCGATGAAGTCGTTGTCGAGCAGGGCGAGGAGATCACTGAAACAAAAGCCGATAATATCGAAAGCTTAGGGATAGAGAAGATACGTATCCGCAGCGCGCTTACCTGCGAAGCGGAACGGGGCGTGTGCGTTAAATGTTACGGGAGAAATCTTGCCACCGGAAGGCTTGTCGAGATCGGAGAGGCGGTCGGGGTTATCGCCGCGCAGAGCATCGGCGAACCCGGCACACAGCTTACGCTGAGGACATTTCACATCGGAGGTACCGCTTCCCGGGTCGTTGAACAGTCTTTTATCGTTTCCAAAAATAAAGGGTTTGTCAAATATCACAGTTTGCGCGTGGCGGCGAAAAAGAAAGAATTTATAGTTTTGAACAGGAACGGCGCCGTTACGGTCAACGATAAAGAAGGAAGAGAATTGGAGCGGTATCTGGTGCCGCAGGGCGCGTTTATCGCTGTCAAAGAGGACGATGAAATAAACAAGGGCGTTTCTTTCATACGATGGGATCCTTATACTCAGCCTATTCTCACCGAGGTCAGCGGCCAGGTGAAATATGAGGATTTGAAAGAGGGTTTGACTTTTATACAGGAATTGAACCCGGTTACCAAGCTGACCGAAATGGTGGTTGTCGAACATAAGCAGGAATATCATCCTCAAATCCTGATCATAGACGAGAAAAAAGATATCATGGGTATTTACCCTATTCCGGTCGGCGCGCATATCATGGTCAAGGACGGGCAGATCATGGAAGCGGGCGATCAGATCGCCAAGATACCGCGAGTTTCGATCAAGACCAGGGATATCACCGGAGGCCTTCCCCGGGTTGCGGAATTGTTCGAAGCGCGCCGTCCCAAAGACCCGGCGGTCATCAGTGAGATCGATGGTTTTGTGGAGTTCGGCCAGACCAAAAAAGGGCAGCGTGTTATTATTATTAAATCTCCGACCGGGATGCAGCGGGAATATGTCATTCCGCACGGTAAACATCCGAATGTTTATAAAGGCGATAAAGTTTTCGCCGGCCAGCAGCTTACCGACGGGCCGGTTGTTCTGCAGGATATCCTGCGGGTGTGCGGCGATAAGGTTTTGCAGGAATACCTGGTTAACGAAGTCCAGGAAGTCTACCGTTTGCAGGGCGTGCATATCAACGATAAACACATCGAGCTGGTTATCCGGCAGATGTTGAAAAAGATCCGGGTAGAAGATTCCGGGGACACCGATTTTCTCGCGCACCAGCATGTGGATAAATGGGCGTTCCAGAAAGAGAATTTGCGCGTGATTAAAAAGGGCGGGAAGCCCGCTCAGGCAACACCGCTTTTACTGGGGATAACCAAAGCTTCGCTTACTACCGAAAGTTTTATCTCAGCGGCGAGTTTCCAGGAGACTACCCGTATGCTTACCGAAGCGGCTTCTTCAGGCAAACGCGACGATTTATTCGGGTTGAAGGAGAATATCATCGTGGGGCATCTTATCCCGGCGGGAACCGGGTTCAAGGTGCATCAGGAAATTGAAATTACGAAAGCCGCGGTCGAAGAAAAGCAACCAGAGGCTGCAATGACAACAAAGGAATAACTATGCCGACAATTTCACAACTCATCAGAATGGGCAGATTGGCTAAAGTCAAGAGGTCAAAGTCAACGGCTTTGAAGGCCTGTCCGCAGAGAAGAGGCGTGTGCATTCAGGTGCGAACGATGACTCCTAAAAAGCCCAATTCTGCGTTACGAAAGATCGCCAGGGTCCGTTTGACTACGGGCATCGAAGTTACCGCGTATATCCCGGGTGAAGGGCACAATCTGCAGGAGCATTCCATAGTTTTGGTAAGAGGCGGGCGTGTTAAGGATTTACCCGGTGTCCGGTACCATATTGTGCGCGGTACGCTTGATACTGCCGGTGTCAGCCAACGGAGGCAATCACGTTCCAAATACGGCGCCAAGAGGCCGAAAGAGGGCGCGCCCGCGAAAAAATAGTTCGCAGGCCGCAGCTTTAGGCCGCAGGCAGAATCAAAAAACATAGGAGTATTGGATACATGAGAAGAAGAAAAGCGGTAAAGAGAGATGTTTTAGCGGATCCGAAATTCAACAGTAAGCTCATCGCCAGGTTTGTCAATATGGTGATGTTTAAAGGGAAAAAATCCGTCGCTGAAAAGATCGTGTACGGGGCTTTTGATATCGTCAAGAACCAGTTGAATGACCCGGATGTCTTGAAGATTTTTCACAAGGCTTTGGACAATGCCAGGCCCCGCCTGGAGGTGAAGCCCCGGCGTATCGGAGGCGCGACGTATCAGGTGCCTATCGAGGTTCGTCAGGACCGCGGTAATTCGATCGCCTTGCGCTGGATACGGGATTTCGCGAAGTCAAAAAAAGGAAGGCCCATGGAGGCTAAACTCGCCGATGAGCTTCTTGCCGCCTATAAGGGAGAAGGCGCCGCTATAAAGAAAAGGGATGATACCCATAAAATGGCGGAGGCGAACAAGGCGTTCGCGCATTTGAGATGGTAATAGGTTTTGTGCAGGTATCATGTGCTGCGGAGCGTGTGAAAATACGAGCGTTAAAAATAAAATGTAAACGTGGAAACATTAACGACTAATAAATCAAAAAGTAAAATGGCCAGAGAATTTGCCTTAGAAAAAATACGGAACATCGGGATCATTGCGCATATAGACGCGGGTAAGACTACGACCACGGAGCGGATCCTTTTTTATACCGGCAAGACGTATAAGATCGGCGAGGTGGATGAAGGTACCGCGACCATGGACTGGATGCCCCAGGAACAGGAACGGGGCATTACCATTACCGCCGCCTGTACCACCTGCTATTGGAAAGATTGCCGCATTAATATTATCGATACTCCCGGCCATGTTGATTTTACCGTTGAGGTGGAACGGTCCCTGAAAGTGCTTGACGGGGCGGTCATTGTTTTCTGCGCGGTAGGCGGGGTCCAGCCGCAGTCGGAAACAGTATGGCGGCAGGCGGACCGTTACGAAGTGCCCCGGATCGCGTATGTCAACAAGATGGATCGGACCGGCGCCGATTTTTTCGACGTCCTGGGCCAAATGCATACAAAACTGGGGGCGCACGCGGCGGCAGTCCAGGTTCCCTGCGGCAAGGAAGATACTTTTAAAGGCATGATCGGCATAGTTGAGAATAAATTTTATTCCTATACGGATGACTCGGGCAAAAATTTTGACGTGCGGGAAGTCCCCGATGAATTCAAAGAACAGGCGGCTCAATACCGCACTATTCTGATAGAAAAGCTGGCGGAAGTGGATGACATTATCATGGAAAGATTCGTGCATAATAAAGAGGTTACTTCCGCTGAGATCAAGACGGCCATACGTTCGGCTACTATTCAGAATAAATTTATCCCGGTTTTCTGCGGGACTTCTTTTAAGAATAAGGGCATTCAGCCTTTGCTGGACGGCATAGGCGATTATCTGCCTTCTCCTTTGGATGTGCCGCCTATAAAGGGTACCGATCCCGATTCGAAAGAATTCGAAGAGATATTGCCGTCGGATGACGCGCCGTTTTGCGCGCTGTGTTTCAAAGTGGCGGTTGATCCGTATGTGGGCAGGATAAATTTTATACGGGTTTATTCCGGAAAACTGACGCCCGGAGGGTATGTGTATAATGCTTCCAAACGGGTGAGAGAACGCGTTTCGAAGCTTGTGCGTATGCACTCCAGCCGTCAGGAAACTATTAACGAGATGGCAACCGGGGATATCGGGGTGTTGGTCGGGATCAAAGAAACAAGGACCGGTGATACGTTATGCGACGAGGCCAATCCTATTCTGATCGAATCGATGCGTTTTCCGGAGCCGGTTATTCAACAGGCGGTGGAACCCAAGACAAAGCAGGATCAGGAACGCTTGGGCATGGCCCTGCATAAGCTGGCGGAAGAAGATCCCTCGTTTAAAGTAAGTTATAATCAGGAAACGGGGCAGACGATCATCGCCGGTATGGGGCAGCTGCATCTGGATATAATCATTGACCGTATTATGCGCGAATTTACCGTGGAAGCTCAGGTCGGGCAGCCGCAGGTGGCCTATCGCGAGACCATTACCAAGAAAGTGACGGTAACGGGTAAGTTCATACAGCAGAGCGGCGGCAGGGGGCAATACGGGCATGTGGTACTGGAAATGGAGCCGCCGGAATCACGGGGCTTAGGAATAACTTTTGAGAATAAGATAAAAAGCGGCGCTATTCCGATGGAATTCATTCCGGCGGTTAAAAAAGGCGTATTTGATGCCGCCAAAAGCGGAGTGCTTGCCGGTTATCCGGTCACGGATATCGCAATAACCTTGGTCGACGGTTCTTACCATGATGTCGATTCTTCTGAAATCGCGTTCAAGATGGCTGCCTCGATAGGGTTTAACGAAGGGATGAAGAAGGCAAACCCGAAACTGCTTGAACCGATTATGGATATGGAAGTCGTCGTTCCCGAGGAATTCATGGGTACGGTTATCGGGGACTTGAACTCCCGGCGGGCGAAAATCGTGGCACTCGCGAGCCGGGCAAATGTGCGGACGATCAGGGCGAATGTTCCGCTGGCGGAAATATTCAATTATGCCACCGTAATGCGTTCCTTGACACAGGGGCGCGCTTCCTATACAATGGAGCCCTCATTTTATGCCGAGGTGCCTTCGAATATAGCGGAGAAGATCATTGCGGGAATAGCAGGTTAGTACCGGAATAATTATAAGAATGTGAGGATGTAGATTCTGCGATACTCATCGCGGAATTGGGCGAAAAACAATCGTATGAATGTGTTTTTTGCCCGAAAACACGGAGGTGAAGTAATGGCTAAAGAAAAGTTTGTAAGGACGAAACCGCACGTGAACATCGGGACTATCGGCCACATCGACCATGGGAAGACAACGTTGACAGCAGCTATTACTCGTGTTTTGTCAAAACTGGGAAGAGCAACGGTACGGGAATATTCCGATATCGCCAAAGGCGGAACGGTACGGGATGAGACGAAAGTTGTAACTATTTCCGTCGCGCACGTCGAGTATGAGAGCGAAAAACGCCACTACGCCCATATCGATTGCCCCGGGCATGCCGATTATATCAAAAACATGATTACCGGGGCCGCGCAGATGGACGGCGCGATCCTGGTTGTTTCCGCCGTTGACGGCCCTATGCCTCAGACACGGGAGCATATTCTTCTTGCCCGGCAGGTTAACGTTCCGGCAATGGTCGTGTTCTTGAATAAAGTTGACCTGGTTACCGATAAGGAATTGATCGATCTCGTCGAGATGGAAGTCAGGGATCTCTTGACCAAATACGGTTATCCGGGCGACAAGATCCCGATCGTAAAAGGAAGCGCGTTAAAGGCGATGCAGGCGGCCGATGCGAACAGCGAAGACGCCAAATGTATCCTTGAACTCATGAATGCATGCGATGAAGCCATCCCGTCTCCGGTCCGGGAACTGGATAAGACCTTCCTTATGGCAGTGGAAGACGTGTTCAGTATTGAAGGAAGAGGAACCGTTGCCACCGGAAGGATCGAACGCGGCAGGGTTAAGTTGAACGACGACGTTGAAATCCTGGGATTAAAACCGGAAATAACCAAGACCGTGGTTACCGGTATTGAAATGTTCAGGAAGCTTTTGGAAGAAGGGCAGGCCGGCGATAACGTGGGTCTGCTCTTAAGAGGTATTGATAAGACAGGCGTTGAGCGCGGAATGGTTATCGCGGCGCCGAAATCGATCGCTCCGCATACCAAGTTTAAGGCCCAGGTTTACATCTTAAGCAAAGAAGAAGGCGGAAGGCACACGCCGTTTTTTAAAGGATACAGGCCGCAGTTTTATTTTCGTACAACCGATGTTACCGGAGCGGTAGCCCTTCCTGAAGGCGCGGAAATGGTTATGCCCGGAGACAACGTGTTGTTCGAAGTAGAACTCATCCAGCCTATCGCTATGGAAAAAGAATCGCGTTTT
>JBAZGE010000030.1:341-23180 GCA_041653035.1 Candidatus Omnitrophota bacterium | reverse complement strand
TCCCCCTTTTATCCACCACTCCAGCCTCGCGATCGTCCGCTCTCTTCCAAGATAATAAATAACCTCAAAAAGCCCGGGCCCCACCGTCTTGCCGGTGAGGGCAACCCGTACCGGATGGATCAAAACCTTCGATTGTATGGCAAGCTCCTGCACGAGATCCCGAAAGGCGGATTCAACCGCAGCTATATCAAACGGCTCAAGCTTTTTCAACCTTTCGATAAATAACGAGAATTCCGCCGACAGATCTTTTGACAAAAATTTTTCCCGGGCCTCCCGGTCAAGGGGAAAGTCGTCCCGGAAAAAAAAATCCGCCCGCTCCACGAAATCCGGCAAAGTAGTCAAGCGCGCCTGGAATAATTGTATCAAAGATAAAACATAATTTCTATCAAAATTATTCGTATCTATGTACCCTGCTTTTTCCAACAACGGGAGGACCTCTTCCATCAGGAGGGAAGGGTCTTTCGTTTTCAAATATTGATTATTCATCCAGTCCAGCTTATCCAGATCAAGGACGGCCGCGGTTTTATTCACGTGCGCGATATCGAACAGGCGGATGGATTCTTCGGTCCCGATTATCTCCCGGTCCCCGCCCGGAGACCATCCTAAAAGCAGCAGATAATTAACCAGGGCCTCCGGCAGATACCCCATCTCCCGGTATTCGGAAATAGCGGTAGCGCCTTTCCTCTTAGAGAGCCGGCCGCCTTCTTTGGATAAAATAAGCGGCAGATGCGCAAAAGAAGGAAGGGAAAAACCCAAAGCCCGGTATAAAAGAATCTGCTTGGGAGTATTTGAAATATGGTCGTCCCCCCGGATAACATGGGTAATACCCATCAGCGCGTCGTCGACCACACACGCGAAGTTATATGCAGGGGTACCGTCGGATTTTATGAGAACCTGGTCTTTGATAACCTCGGTGTCAAAACTTATCTCGCCCCGTATCAAGTCGCGAAAAGCAACCTTCTGGGGCAGGACCTTAAAAACAATCGCTTCACCCTGCTCAACCGGCTGATCCTGAACTGCCTGTTCAAGCCCGGCATCAGGCACCTTGCGGCTCAGATATGCCCTGCCTTCATCAAGAAGCTTCCGGGCATAATCCCGGTATATATCAAACCGCCGGCTTTGATAATACAATTCATCCCAATGAAAACCGAGCCAGTTCAAACTAAAGGTTATCTCGTCAAAATATTCTTTTTTGGAACGCGCCTGATCGGTATCTTCAATGCGCAAAATAAACTTGCCTTGTTTGGACTTGGCGTAAAACCAATTAAACAACGCGGTGCGCGCTCCGCCGATGTGCAGATTCCCGGTGGGGCTTGGAGCAAACCTGACTCGAACCGTATCCATTATCGAGCTCCTTATGTAAGATGGTGGACGAAGGAACTGTCCTGTATCGTCTTTTCTATCTTCTCCGCGATACCCGCCGCGTTCAAACCGTACTTTTCCAGAAGCATGCCCCGTTTCCCGTGAGGAATAAAAGCACAAGGGAGCCCCATTTTTTCAATCGGACGGCGTATCGCCTCGCTTACCGCGCTGCCGAACCCGCCGTCTAAAATCCCATCCTCAACGGTAAAAATATATTTTACTTTCCGGGACAGAGATTCAAATAAATCCTTATCCAGCGGTTTCACGAACCGGGCGTTGATCAATGTCCCGAAAACCCCTTTTTTAGCCAATAGTTCCATTGCCCGCAGCGAAGGGCCGGCCATCGTCCCCAGGGAAATAAGCACAAAATCCCGGCCTTCTTTCAAAACCTCCGCCTTGCCTAATTCCACGCGCCCGCGCGCGGAAGGAAAAACCTCTACAGGGACTTTCTCTTTCGGATAACGAATGGCAGCCGGACCGCTCAACGTGAGGGCGAACTCAAGCATATTTTCCAGTTCCATCCCGTCCTTCGGCGCCATTACCGTGAGACGCGGAATACTGCGTAAAAAGGCGATATCAAAGATCCCTTGATGCGTCACTCCGTCTTCCCCCACGATCCCGGCCCGATCTATGGCAAGGATAACGGGAAGATTCTGAAGAGCGATCTCTTCCATTATCTGGTCATACGCCCTTTGCAAAAACGTGGAATATACGGCCACCACCGGCTTAAGCCCCTGCCGTGCCAGGCCGGCGGCAAAAGCCACGGCGTGGCCTTCGGCAATACCTGCATCATAGAAACGTTCCGGATACAAATCCCTGAACGCGTCCAGCCCGGTACCCTCGGGCATAGCCGCGCAAACCCCCATCACACGGCTGTCCTTTCCCGCCAGATCAACTATCGC
Organism: Candidatus Omnitrophota bacterium; assembly: GCA_041653035.1. Taxonomy (GTDB): domain Bacteria; phylum Omnitrophota; class Gorgyraeia; order Gygaellales; family Profunditerraquicolaceae; genus JAQTZX01. The sequence goes on along the minus strand of JBAZGE010000030.1, from coordinate 20,916 downwards.
GCGACCGAACACCTCGGTATAAGAAAGGGTTTTGGAAGGAGCGCCTTCCGCCTTGCCGCTGTCGATCGCGAAGGGCCCGACACTATGAAATCTCACCGGCTCTTTTTCCGCGGGGACGTATCCTTTTCCTTTCTTGGTTACCACATGCAAAAGAATCGGCCCTTTAAGAGAAAAAACGTTTTTGAGCGTGGGGATCAAAACCGATAAATTATGCCCGTTAAAGGGGCCAAAATAGCGGAATCCAAGTTCCTCAAAAAGCATTCCCGGCACAAAAAAACCTTTAAGGCCCTCTTCGAATTTATTGGCGATCTTGATAAGCCTGCTCCCTTTGGGGACACGCGACTTTACAAAACTTTCAAGCGAATGCCTAAAGTGGTTATAGGCGGGCATCGAAATCAGCTTATTCAAATACGTGCTTATTGCGCCTACGTTGGGCGCGATACTCATCTCGTTGGTGTTCAACACCACCAGCAGGTCTTTCTTTAAATGGCCGGCATTGTTCAGCCCTTCAAAACACAACCCTCCGCTTAACGATCCATCCCCGATCACCGCCACAACTTTGAAATATTCCTCCGGGGGTATACGGTCTCTCGCGGAGGCAAGCCCCAACGCCAGGGATACCGCGGCCGAGCTGTGGCCGGTGGTAAACGGATCATAGGGAGATTCCTCTTTACAGGGAAACCCGCTGATCCCGTCATGCTGACGGATAGTATCGAACATACTGTTGCGCTCCGTCAATATTTTATGCGCGTAAGACTGATGCCCGACATCAAAAATGATCTTGTCACGGGGAGTATCCAGGCAATAATGGAGGGCGACGATCAACTCTACCGCGCCCAAGCTTGAAGCCAGATGCCCTCCCGTGCGGGAGACAACCGTAACGATCCGCCGGCGCACCTCCTCGGACAAAAGCGACAATTCTTCGAGAGAAAGCTTCTTAAGATCCTGCGGATTGGCGATCTTTTCTAAAACCATGGGTATTATTTTTCTTCTTCGAGAGATTCTTCACCAAGGGATTTCAATTCAAAATCGCCTTTTTTGTTCTTGGTGAGCACGTCGATCTTCTTCTTCGCGTTCTCCAGCCGCTGAGAACATACCCGGGAAAGCTCCAAACCTTCCTGGTATTTCTTCAGCGCCTCGTCCAAAGACATATCACCCTGTTCCAGTTCTTCGATGATCTTCTCCAGTTTTTTCAGCGCGTCTTCAAATTTAATCTCAGCCATAAATCCTCCCCACCGGCCTATTCCCGGCCGCGTACGATCTCCCGCACCTCACTTATCACTTCACCTTTATCCAATCTGGTTTTGATACTATCGCCCTTTGAAAGAAAACCGGCATCCTTAATAATCCCGCCTTCCGGCATTTTAAATGTAATACTGTAGCCGCGCGCCAGTATATTCAAGGGGCTCAGGCTCGCTAAGGTATCGACCGCCGCCCTGAATGCGGAATCCTTAAGCGCAAACGCGTGCTTCATCCTGACCGCCATTTGTTTTACGCTATCGGCTATCCGTTCCATTGACTGCTCAATAATAACTGCGGGGTTGAGCAGCAGTAGTTTCTTTACCGCCGACTCGAGATGATTCCTGTTCAACACCCAGGAATGTTCCATGGCCAACCCGAGGCGGTGGTTCAAATCAGCTAACCCGTCTTTTGAACCCGCGAGCACATCGGAAAAACCCTTCCGTAAACCGCCCTGCAAACCGGTAAGTTTTTCCTGTAGATCCTCCTTCCGGGGAATGACTAATTCCGCGGCTACGGAAGGGGTCGGAGCGCGCACATCGGCCACCAGATCAGCGATGGTCCAGTCCCGCTCATGACCGATCGCGGAAATAACCGGGATAGAAGAAGTATAAATCGCGCGGGCGACGGTTTCCTCGTTAAACGCCCAAAGATCCTCGATACTTCCCCCGCCTCTACCCACGATCAACACCTCGACCTTCTCTCGGGGAAGAACCTGCGCGTTAAACCGGTTAAAATCTTTTATCCCGCGCGCGATATCATCCTTCGCGCCTTCGCCCTGGACCTGCACAGAATTGATAATGATCTGCGCGTCCTTGAATCGACGTTCCAGCACATTCAGGATATCTTTTATGGCCGCCCCGGTAATGGAAGTAACTATCCCGATGCGCGCGGGCAAGTAAGGAATTGGCCTTTTATGCTCCGGGGCGAACAATCCTTCTTTTTCCAGTTTCTCTTTTAGCTGCTCCAGCGCCAACTGCAGGCTGCCTATACCTTTTGGCTCGATCTTCTCAACGTACAGCTGATACCGGCCGTCCTTTTCATATACTCCCACGCGGCCGAAACAGACCATTTTCATCCCGTCTTTTATTTCAAACTTGACCGCGCCGGCGAGAGAACCGAACATGACGCACCGAAGCAAACCGGCGTTATCCTTCAAAGAAAAAAACAATATCCCTTTATCGGTCCTGGCAAAATTAGAAATCTCCCCTTCAACCCAGACATTGATAAAAGTATTCTCCAGGATCGCCTTGATGTCCCTGGTCAGTTCGGCTACCGAATAAATATGCCGTGTTTCGGAATGTTTTGTGCCTTCAAACAAGTCCTTCATGGGGTTTCTTCAACCGCCGGTTTCGAAGCCTCAGCCTGCTGCTCAACAGCCGCTGACGGCTTTACTCCCTGTTCCCCTGCTTCCGGAGGCTTTCTTTCAAAAATAAGCATAACAACGGAGTGCGGGGACAGCGCCAGCGATTCTTCGTGCGCGTCCGCAACCTGCAGGGTTTTCTCTTCAGCGGGAACAAAGGGGCAATCGGCTTCGCAGCCGGCATCGATCACGTATTTCCGGTAGACATACGTGTCTTTCAGATTTTTAAAATCGATTTTTACGTTGCGCGGAATGCCCCTCATTTTCCGCGCGCCGTCTTCCAGCTTTTGCCCCCGGGTAAGAAGCGCTTTCATTTTATTGCTTACCCGCAGGGAAGCGATATCTTTCTCTTTATTTTTTATTTTTCCAAAGGTATCCGAAGTAATGATGCCGATAAGCGCCTTGCGCTCCGCGGGGTTAAGGGTAGAGATCCCCCTGGACACCGCATTGCGGAATATATCCGGGTCTATGTAATTATACAGAACGACCGCGTACCCCGTATTCGTTTTCGTGCCGATCAGCCCGACGAATTCATCATCGGTCTTTGGCAGAGAAAAAAGCTCTTTTCCCAACAGGGCCATCATCCGGAAAGCATTGTAAAATACTTTTGGCCCTCCGGCAGGCGCTCCGGTTTCGCCGCCTATCCGAAAAACCCCCACATTCCTTACCACGCCCTCCTTATTGTTCTGGAAATCTTCCAGGGAAAAGAAAAGCTGGTTATCGATACCCGCTTCATACATATTCCTGATCCGGCTGAATATATAGCTGGCGGTTATATGCGCGGATTCCCGGCGCTCAGGAAGCACATTGGCGCCGCTGTCATAATTCCATTCGTCAACGATCAGGGGCGTGCTGCGGTCAAAGCTAAAATAAGAAAGCCAGTCACGGATAAGATCGGCCACGCTTTTATTGTACCGGGTAGTATCCCGTTCGATTTTTGGATCGGTCGAATACGCGTGCCAGGTTATAAAATCCAGCGGCAATTTCCGGTGGTAACAAAACCTTATAAGTTCATAAACAAGGCTTTGTTCCGGGGTAACCACCGTATTTCCGTCGAAATTCTGGAACCAAAAACTCGAAGAGGGGCCCCCAACCGGAATATGGATCTTTGTTTCCTCCCGCAGCTCCATTACGCTCTCGGCGACAACCCGGTACAGATTCAGATATTCCTGTTTCCGTCCCAGAAAAAAATCGTCGAGATCGGGAGCGCTCCAAACCTCATACCAGACCGTATAGCGCTTCTCGCAGCTGAACCTGCGGATATATTTTTTTATGACGGCCTTGAACTTCTTGAGATCGAGGGGAGGACTTTTCCTGTCCAACACCGCCCCCAGCCCGGGAGGAGTACTGAAGATATCCAGGATAACCACCCCGCCTGCGTCGTTTATCCTGCGCATGGCCGCTTCATAATTTTCCAGCAGTTTCTCCGGCGCACCGGCTTCTTTTTCAAGCTGGCTCAACTCCCACAGGTTAAACTGCAAACGATACATACCGCTGAATCCGATCTCGCTTTCCCAGCGGTCCAGTGCTTCAGGAGAAGCCATTTGCTGGGGCCAGGAGGCATCGGAATGATAACCGCGCCCGCTTAAATCAATATGGGGGCTTAAAATTCTCGGCAAAGAAGTAGTATTCGAGCTTACATCAAGGGTGAATTTGATATCGGTATCCTGCGGATATACGGCGAGAGGCACACGAAGAAGTATATAAAAAACGGCTGTGAAACAACAAACCCGGCCCAAGAATTTATTTTTCATTATTCGAGTTTATACTTTCCGCTGGATGCGCTCTATGGAACCGGCTCTCCCGGTCCGCTCGTCGATCTCCACCACCGCCCCGTGCACCTGAACATTATCCTGCGCCACCTCAAATCTCGTGGGGATGGAAGTTATAAACCGGGCCAGGACATCTTCAACTCTTCTGCCGATCACTGAATCGTAAGGGCCGGCCATCCCCACATCGGTAATATACGCGGTTCCGGACGGAAGGATGCGTTCATCCGCAGTCTGGATATGCGTGTGCGTTCCGAGTACGGCACTGACTTTACCGTCAAGATACCAACCCAAAGCGACTTTTTCGGAAGTAGCTTCGGCATGCATATCGACGATTATTACACGCGTATCCCGTGAAACCGTTTCCACCGCCTTCAACGCAGCCTTAAAAGGGCATTCCAGAGCTTCCATAAAAACCCTGCCCTGCACATTGACAACCCCTACCGCAAGGCCTTTTTTTGTCCTAAACACTCCCCATCCCGCGCCCGGAGAGCCTTCGGGAAAATTTGCCGGACGTAAAAGCCGCGGCTCTCTATCGATGAAATCGAAGATTTCCCGTTTCTTCCAGATATGGTCCCCGGAAGTCAAAACATCTACTCCGGCCGCGAATAATTCCACGGCCGCACGGTCTGTTATCCCCGAGCCGCCGGCCACATTTTCCGCGTTGGCCGCCACAAAATCAAGCGAAAGCTCTTCTTTCAACCCCGGCAGCAAATTGGTAACCGCATTCCTGCCCGGGCTTCCGACGATATCCCCTATAAAAAGTAGTCTCATAAGTTAATTAACGTAATTCGTAATTGGTAAATCGTAATTAGTAATCAATAAGGAATTGTTTCTATACGATTTCCTTGTAAATTACGCGTTACGAATTACGGATTACGGATTACGATTTTCAAGATTACGGTTTTAAAAATTTATTTCGCGTACTCTATCGCTCTTGTTTCCCGGATAACGGTAACCTTGATCTGTCCCGGGTACTCCATACCCTCTTCTATCTTTTTGCGGATCTCCCGCGCCATATTAATGGCATCACTGTCGGAGATCTTCTCCGGCTGGACCACAATCCGTATTTCACGCCCGGCTTGAATGGCAAAAGCTTTATCTACGCCTTTAAAAAGGCCGGCGATAGATTCCAGATTTTCAAGCCGCTTGATATACGTCTCCAGCGTCTCACGTCTCGCTCCCGGACGGGCCGCGCTGATGGCATCCGCCGCCACTACCAGAACTGCGTAGAACGAATTCAAAGCGGTCTCTTCATGATGCGCCTCAATAGCGTGGATAACTTCCGGGGATTCGTTAAATTTTCTTGCCAATTCCGCCCCGATCTTCGCGTGCGTTCCTTCAACCTGATGGTCGACCGATTTACCGAGATCATGCAGAAGGCCGATCCGCCGCGCCAGCTTAAAATCAAGTTTCAATTCCGAGGCCATCGCACCTAAAAGAAAAGAGACTTCCTTGGAATGTTGAAGAGCGTTCTGGCCGAAACTCGTGCGGTATTTGAGGCGGCCGAGTAATTTCACCAGTTCCGGGTGCAATCCCTCGACGCCCGCGTCGAACGCGGCACGCTCGCCCTCCTCACGGATCTTTTCTTCCATTTCCTGCCTGGTTTTCTCAACCAATTCCTCGATCCTCCCCGGGTGAATACGTCCGTCACCGATAAGTTTCTCTAAACTCAGCCTCGCCACTTCACGGCGGACGGGGTCGAAACAAGAAAGGGTCACCGCTTCCGGAGTATCATCAATAATCACATCCACGCCCGTAGACATCTCAAACGCCCGGATATTCCGTCCTTCTCTCCCGATAACCCTTCCTTTCATTTCATCATTAGGCAGGTTAACCACGCTTACCGTTGATTCCACGGTATGTTCGACGGAACATTTTTGCACGGCGAGGCTGAGAATTTCCCTGGCCTTCTTATCCGCCGAGCTCTTCAATTCTTCCTCCTGCTTTTTTATAAGCAGGGCTTTTTCATTATTAAGCTCTTCACTGACACGGGCCAGCAAAATCTTGCGCGCCTCGTCCACGGACAGCGAAGCGATCTTTTGCAGCCGTTCTTTTTCTTCCGCGATCAAAGACTGCAATTGTACATCCTTTGACTTAACCGCGTCATCCTGTTTCTTGATATTATCCTGCCTCTGGTCGATCTCCTTTTCCTTTTTTTCCATCAGATCCAACCGGCGGTCGATATTTTCCTCTTTCTGGGCGAGCCGCTTCTCCAGATGCCCCAGATCTATACGCTTCTCTTTGGTCTGCTGTTCAAAATCCTGCCGCATACGATACAACAGGTCTTTCCGTTCAAGTTCCGCGTCTTTACGGCTGTTTTCTATATCTTTTTTGGCCTGTTCCATAATATAGCGGGCCTTTGCCTCCGCATCCTCGATCTTCTTTTCCGCGATATACCTGCGTAAAACGTATCCCAGGGATGCGGCAACAATACCGACTACCGCAAGAATAATACTGTACCACATAGTTACCACCCTCCTAACAAAACGCCGCCCGGCGTATGTATAATGAGGCCGCAACGCACGCGGTATGCGCTCATACGCGTGAACTATCCGGCCGGTTAATCCCGCGCTTTGCCGCGCAAAGCGCCGGGATCAGGCAAACCATCAACCCTATAGGCGTTGCTGGCTTACATTAGTTTGAGATGACTCTGGTGACGTTAATATCGTTCGTTGTGGCGGGAACAACAGGTAAGATCTGAAAATCAAACCCCAAACCGACAGTAGGAATGTTTTCGGGAAGTCTTTTTAAAAAACAGTCGTAGTACCCCTTGCCTCGCCCCAGACGCCCGCCGTTCATATCGAAAGCGACACCCGGAACTATAACAAGATCCAAATCCTGTGGACGCACTGACTCTTTATCCACCGGCTCCAATATCCCATAGGGGCCCCTTTGAAGTTTGGAGTCATAAGACAACACGCAAGCCTTGATTATTCTATTCTTTTTACAAATAGGCACCACGACTTTTTTCCCTAAATTGAACGCTTCCTTGATCATTTTCCCTGTATAAACCTCTCCGCCGAACGAAAGATAAAACATCACCGTTTTTGCCCTTTTAAAAACTTTCGACCTAAAAAGCTTTGTTTCGATCACCCTGCTTTTCTTTTTACGGTCATCCTCCTTCTGTGTTTTTAGCTTCAGTATAATTCTATTACGAATACTGCCTTTTGTCAATTCTATATCCTTTGTTGTAACTGTTCTTTTGAACCGCATGGTATAATTATTTCACCGGTAAAACGCGCGGTTTTTGCATCTTCTTATAATCTTTGGGCTTTTGAACCTGCTTAAAATTACCGGTCGTGCCCCGTTTTTCAAGTTGTTTATAGATCAAAACCCACGCGCAATCTTTATTACGGTCAACTTCGCATTTTCCCTTATCCATACCCCCACACGGGCCGTTCATCAACCCTTTAGCGCAGAGCGTAACCGGACAGATGCCGCCGGTCGCCTCTAAAATACATTCTCCGCACAAAGAACACTTCTCCATAAAGTTGCCTGCCGCATCCACGACGCCGGTAAAAAGGGTATTACAGGCGGGCAGCACCGCTAATCCCAATCTATCATTATCTTTCACTGATTGTGCCCCGGCCCCGCAAGCCAATACCAGTATGGCCTCGGCTTCGCGCAGTTGTTTCATGTTTTTGGCGAATTCAGTCTTAGTATGAGCCGCTATACAGGGTGCATCGGGGACACAAAAGCCGGTTACCGTCTTACCCCGCTCTTCCAAAAACCGTTTCATAAACGCGAGCTCGCCGGAACCGCCGGTTTTACAAACCGTTGAACAATCCCCGCATCCTACCAGAAATACCGCCCGGTATGGATGGAGACTCCCGAGTATCTCTTGCAAAGGTTTCTGTTCGGTAATATTCATATCGAAATTTTAACACGCCGGACGGGATACCGCAAGAATGTAAAACCATTTTATTTTTTAAAAAGATCCTTGTAGTTATCCTTTAGTTTTTTGAACTGGTCAACGACACTTTCAATATTTCCTGCGGCCTCTGCCGGCGGTTTATTGGATAATTTCTTGAGCGCGGCATCCATAACCGCTTTCTGCAAAACCTTCGGTTCAAGAACGGGATTATCCAGTTTAGAGGTAATAGAAAAATCCAATGCGATCACCCCTTTTTCGTCTGCGAAAAACTCAAGGGCACCGGGCAAAACATCCGGCAGGCCTAAAGAACCTTCGGGAAGAGGCGCTTTCCCATACACTAAATCCCCCAGTTCTAAATGACATACCGCGGCAAGATCGTTGTTTTTCGCTTTCACACCGGCTTTAAAGTTCAACCTTCCCGAAATCAGTTTTTTATCGGAAATAACACTCCCATAGTAGGGGGCAAACGAAGTAACTTCTACATCGGTAACCCGCAACAGCCCGTCCATATCCTTGGGGCCGAAATCAACCCAGCCGGAAAAGACAAACGTCCCGGGCAATTTATTCTGGACGTTCCCAACTTTCGCGGAGATCGCAAACAGAACTTTTTGTGATCCGGGAACTGCGGAAGCCCTTGAAATATCGATATTGACCGAATCCAGCACCAATGCGTATCCGGAATCGCTCACTGTTTTATCGATAAAGGTAACCACGCCTCCGGTTATACCGAGTCCGGCTATTATAACAGCGGGGCCTCCCGCCTTTTGTTCCGGCTGCGGCAGTACCAGGGTGCCGTCGGGAGACCGCACAACCGTAATAACCGGACGGGTCACGGCCACTCTGTTCAACACGATCTTACCCGCGAGCATCCCTAAAATACTCGGATACACGGAAATTTTCTCACACGCGGCGAAATCCCCCAGTTCAAGATTTATCAAAGTAATCGACAAAGGGAATCCAAGTTGAACCCGGTCAATCCGAACCTTTGTCTTTAAGCTCTTCTCTAATTGACCGGCCACTACCGGTTTGGCGAAATGCGCAACAACGGAGGTCAAAACAACGGCGATTACCACAAGAATAACCCCTGCCGACAGTATGATCTTCTTCATCATTTTCATAAAACCTCTCAAATCCTGTCCGCGGAAGTTATTTTTTTGCAGGCGGAACAGAGGCCTTTCCGGAATCCTGTCCTGTCTTGCCGGCGGAAACATCCGCCCTTAACGCGGAATTTTCATTGCTCAAGGAATTATTGGTGGTTTTTAAATACGCGTTCTCGGTCTTGAGGGAAGCGGCCTCGGTTTTTAACGCGTCAATGTCCGCGTTCAGCTGATCGATTATCCTCTGCGAATTCTGAGAATTGGCATCGAACTCGGAGAATTTATCCTCGCAGGACTGTAATTCTTTCTCCAATTCATCGTTCTTCTGAGAAAGCCCTTGAACGAATTCCTCTTTTGAGGAAATTTTCTGCAAAAGCTCCTGTTTATCGCCGGCCAGCGCCTGTTTATCTGTTTCAAGAGACTCTACCTGCAGTTCCATCTGTTTGAGAGAATTCATCAAAGCATTCTTTTCCTGTTCCACGACAGTATACATATACACACTGGCCGCCGTGATGCCCAACAGAAGCACGGTCAAAACCAAACGTATTATCTTTTTCATGCGTATCCTCCTTAACCCGGGTAATAGAAAAAACTTACAAGCCAACGTAAACTCCGCCGGAAAGCTTTATTCTCTAACGAAGTAAGTCTTATTATACTACGTACTTCATGAAGAGACAAGAAAAACAACAGAAAAACAGAACACCGAATAGCGAAACAACATCCACGGATACCACCGAAGACACCGGTTCCAAATAAAAATCCCCGGGACCGCGAACAACCCGAAAAAAAGGGGACGGTTCTATTTTTTAACAAACAATATCTAAAAAATAGAACCGTCCCCTTTTTTTATGCAAAAAAAACCCCGCATGTGCCGTCGAAAAATTGATGGCTGAACCCTGAGTCCAGGTAGGAAGCATCCTCCCAGCGCCTCAGCGCCGGAAGAGCGTTGGCTTCCTGTTTGGTGGTATTGGTTCACCAATTATCAATCCTCTAACGAACACGGCAGGGAATTTTTTTAATTTAATCCTCACCGACGATTTAAGTATAGCACACCATCTGTAAAAAAACAACTTCTCCGGGCAGATTATCTGATCTTTGCTCCAAACCGTTCTGTCAGCAAAACACACATCCGCGCGTGCAACGGGTTTACTTCCGCTTCAGTCAACGTACGTTCATCGGAACGATAAAAACAAGTTATGGTCAAACCCCGAAATCCGGCAGGAATCTGCTCCCCTTTATAATAATCCGTGATTTTCAAGTCTCCGAGCAAAGGACCGGCGGCTTCTTTTACGGCCAGCAACACCTCGCCCGCCTTGATTTCTTCTTTAAGAACCAGGCTGATATCTCTCGATATCCCGGGATACACGGGCAAAAGGGCGAACCGTTTTCTTAAATCCTTGTGCCGAAATAGTTTATCCAAAGACAATTCCGCCCAAAAAACCTCTTTGTTCTTGATATCAAAGGCGTCTAAAACCTCTGTTTTTGCCCTTTCCGCCACCCCTATTTTTTCATTATCAACAAAGACTGCCATTGAGCCGGTTTCATTCTGTGGTTCAAATCTATGCGTCCGGATCCCTAAACGTTCAAAGACGGTTTCCAGCGCCCCTTTTACATGAAGAAGGCTTATGCGGTCTTTCACGGCTCCCTGACCCAAAAAACAGGTCTTAACTCCGCATAAAGCCATTGCCAGGGTCAGTTCTTCTTTCGGATCACCTCCTGACCAGCTGAAAACCCGGTTAACCTCAAAAATACCGATATTCTCCTGTTTCTGATTAAGATTGAGCCCGACGACACGCAACATCCCGGGAATAAGCGTAGAGACCATGACTTCCTGCTCCCGGCTTAAAGGATTGGCGATCTCGATCAAAGTATCGGATTCCCTGCCGCTGACACAAGAGAGCGATTTCCTGTCAATAAGACTGTAGGTGATAGCTTCATGCAGACCGATGCCCACCAGCACATCTTTCACTAATCCACAAAGTTCCCTGTTTCCAAGACCGGAGACCTGAGGCGCGACCCTGGGAGAGGTTGCCGGGATATTTTGATATCCGAATATGCGGGCAACCTCTTCCACAACATCCGCTTCCTGAACCACATCCTGACGATAGAAGGGGATGTCTATTGTCAAATCGCTTTTCGCTGACGATTTGACGCCGAATCCAAGCTGCCGCAAAATTTTCTGTATTTTAACCGCGCCGATAGACACCCCCAAGAGCTCCTGAACACGCAGCGGGGACAATACCAGACTTCTCTTTTTTACCACAGATACCCCGCTGCCGGCGGCCGGAAAAAGATCTCCGCCGGCAAGTTCCCGTATCATTTCCACTGCCCGAAAAGAGGCCTGATTAACAATCCCCGGGTTTACTTCCCGTTCAAACCGGTACGCGGATTCAGTCTGAAGGCCCTGCTTTTGCCTCCCGCGCCGTATGATAACCGGATTAAAAACCGCCGCTTCCAACAACACGGTGCGCGTGGCATCGGTAACTTCAGTATCCTTACCGCCCATGACCCCCGCCAGAGCAAGCGCTTTTCCTTTATCTGCAATAACCAATATATCCGGATCAAGCACCCGTTCTTTAGCATCGATAGTTTCTATTTTCTCTCCCGGCTTTGCCCTGCGCACCACTATGGTATCGGAATTCAGGATATCCAGATCAAAGGCGTGCAAGGGGGTTCCGTATTCGAACATGATATAATTAGTAATATCCACCACATTGTTGATACTGCGGCACCCCACCGCTTCCAACCGGTTTTTCAACCAATCCGGAGAAGGCCCGATCTTCACCCCGGAAATAATCCGAGCCGTATACAGCGGACAATCCTTTTTATCTTCTATGTTAATGGAAATACGGCGCCCGGTTTTTTTACCGTGAACCGTAAACCGTGAACGGTGAACAAACCCATTGTTTTTTAACGTCTTTCCCGTACCGGCGGCAACCTCCCGCGCGATCCCGATCACGCTCAGCCAATCCGGACGGTTAGAAGTGATCTCGATCTCGAATACGAAATCGCCGTGATGTTCCTCGATCCCTCCGACTTCCAAGCCGGCCATGGCCAGTTTATCCGCAAGCGCTTCAGGAGTAATCGAAATATCGACAAAATCCTTTAACCAATTATAGGTTACTTTCATATCAGAATTGTTTTAGGAACCGCAGATCATTTTCCACAAATAACCGGATATCGTTAATCCCGTATTTCAACATGGCGATCCGTTCCACGCCCATGCCGAACGCGAACCCCGTATATTTACTGCCGTAGCCGACATTCTTAAAAACATTGGGGTGGATCATCCCCGACCCCAGGATCTCCAGCCACCCTTTTCTGCCGCAGACCGAACACCCGTTCCCCTTGCAGATCACGCAGGAAATATCCACTTCCGCCGACGGTTCGGTAAACGGAAAGAAGTGCGGACGAAAACGCATCTTGATATCTTTCCCGAAAACCGCTTTAGCGAAAATCTCCAAGGCCCCCTTGAGGTCCGAAAACCGGATGTTCGTATCCACCATAAAACCCTCTATCTGATGGAACACGAACAAATGGCTGGCATCCACCGCGTCCGGCCTGTACACCCTGCCGGGGACGACCACCGCCAACGGCGGTTTCCGGGATTTCATCTCCCGTACCTGCACCGGCGAGGTGTGGCTGCGAAGCAGGAATTTTTCTTTGCCGGCGGGGTTTCCGGCGTCCGGGGATTCCGGCGGCTTGATATAGAACGTATCGAAGGCGTCCCGGGAAGGATGCTCCAGAGGAATATTCAACCCGCTGAAGTTATTATACTCGGTCTCGATCTCCGGCCCCTCCACTACGGAAAACCCCATCTGCACGAATATCGCGCAAATCTCATCAACAACCTGGGTAAGGGGATGCCGCCTCCCCAGCTCCTGGACCAGGCCGGGCATGGTGATATCTACACCGGAAGATGCGCGAGCGGCAGGGGGCACAACAAAAACCTTTTCCTTTTCCCGTATAAAATCCTGTATCCTGTTTTTTAAAACGTTCGCCTGCCGGCCGAATAACGCCCGTTCTTCTTTCGGTAATTGAGGGATGAACGCGGTCAGTTGAGCAAGAACTCCTTTTCTGCCGATATATTTCACCCTGAATTCTTCAAGCGCCGCGGAAGAATTCACCTGTCCGCATTCCGTATCCAGATCTTTCTTGATCGTTTCTATATCCATACTGTGCTCCGGGCTTACTTTTTTCGGGCCTTTTCCGGTTTCCATAAAAACAACGCCAGCCACACCGCTCCTGCGGCCAGCATCGCCGTCAGGGCATATCCACTCTTTTGCAAATCTATTCTCTCCGGCACCGCAGATCCATCATGTATAACGGCCAGGGATTGCGCATGAATATCCAGATCTCCTCCATGTTCGGGACAGGCGCGGGAAAAAACCCCGGACACCGAAACCCAGGAGCCTTTCGCGGTATAACTGCCGGTAAGAAGGCGGCTGTTCAACAAACGGGAATCAACCAACACCCCTATCGCGTTAGAACCGTCATTGATATTGACCCATGCCTTTGAGCCGCGCACCATTATATCACCGATTATCTCGCCTTCAAAGGTAACCGTTTTCCCATCATAATACTTTGCCCGGCCGATCAGTTCGGAACTGGCGGTTGCCTGCGCAAAACAGGAACTCTTAAAACCAAAAAACCCGCACACCAGGAATAAAAATAAAAAAGCTGTTTTTTTTAATCTTTCTATTTTACGCCCGCTTTTCGCTTTTCTCAACGTTTCCCCCTTACCACCGCCACAAAAAATCCGATCAAGGTAAATACGGCCATGAATTCAAGCCTCCCGGCCCACATCTGAATTATATAGGTAATTTTGAGTACGACGGGCATGGCGGGCGTGGTGATCCCGCAAGACAACCCCACGTTGGCCGCGGCTGAAGTCGATTCAAAAAGCGAGCTCAAAAACGGATATCCGCACAACATGCCGACCAAAGCCCCCAATGCGTACAACAATAAATACATCAGGGTGATCATAAGCGCGGATCGAGCTGTTTTGTCTTCCACAAACACTTCTTTGATATGGTGAAATTTCTGTACCACGATCGCCCGCTCCGGCAGAATAATGCGTTTAATATCCTCTTTTAAGGCTTTGAACACCACCCCGATGCGCAGCATCTTTATCGCCCCGGTGGTCGAACAAACCGCCCCGCCCAGGGACATGGCGATTATCACTCCCACCAAAGCCAAGTTGCTCCATTCCGCATTAAACTGCGGCGCGTAGATGGTCATAAACCCGGTGCCGGTGTGGCCGGAGATCAACTGAAAAAAACCTTTCTGGAATAACATCCTGCCATCCGAATAGGTCTTTAATTCCTGCAGGCCGAGCGCGGTAATAAGAAAGGTGATGAGTATGGTAAAGAAAAATACGCTGGTTTCGATGTTCTTCACAATCTCTTTGCGGTTCCCGTTCCAGATATGATAATGCAGGCGAAAGTTGATCGCTCCCAGGACCATCATAACAATGATGATAATCTCGAAAAGAGGGCAGTGATAATACAGTATATTTTGTGATTGCGGGGCAAAACCCCCGGTGTCAAAAGCTGTCATAAAAATACAGACGCCGTGAAAAAAGGCGTTAAAAGGCCGCATGCCGTTAATAATTCCCGTTACCCCAAAGGAAATGGTCCCCAAAACCAGATACACAATACTCACCAGCCAGATAAAACGGCTGGTATGCACTACGTTCGGCAGGATTTTCTCATCGCGGGCCTCTCCGACATACATCTTAAACGCCCCCGAATGCCCTTTCACAAAAAATGAAAGCGCGACAATAACAATCCCCTGGCCGCCGAGGAACATAATCAGGTGCCGCCAGAGATTGTGAGTGTAAGAAAGGTGGTCCAGGTCTTGCACTAAAGTCAACCCGGTTGTGGCCAAACCGGACATGGATTCAAAACAGGCATCAAGGAACGATTTCCAGTGGCCGCTCAAAAAAAGAGGCAGCGCGCCCAAAACCATAGCCACCAGCCAGGCCAGCGCTACCACGATCATACCCTGCATCCAATTCAAATCCTGCCCGGTGAAACAAAACCTGGTCAAAAGAAAACCGGTGAAAAAAATAATCCCGATGGTGCAGGAAAAATCCAAGACCGGATTAAACTCTTGGAGGACAATACCCAGGCCGATGGGAATAAACATGGTCAGGCCGAAACCCAACAGGATCTTCCCCAGGTAATATCCGATATTTTTAATATCAGTGCCGGTAGGTTTTATAATCATGGTTTAAAGGTCAAAATAAGGGAGGCCAATAAAACCGAGAGGATGATACTTAACGCGTAGGCTATTTCCGTGACTATGCCCAGGACTATATTCGTTAATTCTTGCGTTTTCATAACGTGCCGACCAGAACGCGCAGTAATTGCGATTCATTGCCGATGCGCGTCAAAGCGATAATATCATCGCCGGATTTCAAAACGGTATCGCCCCGGGGAACGATCACTTCTTCTCCCCGGACCAACGATACCAGGACCGAATCTTTGGGCAGTTCGATTTCCTTGACCTGTTTGTTAATAACCGGGGATTCTTCCGGCAGATCAATCCGTATGATGGCGAGCTTTCCCCGCTTGAAAGTCATGAGGTTGACGAAATCGGCGAAGGAGACTTCTTCTTCGATTATCTTGGCGATGATCCGGGTGGCATCCACCGGGGCGTCAATGCCCAGCGCGGCGAAAATATGCTCATTATCCGGATTATTGACCCTGGCGATGGCGCGCTTTACATTGAACCGTTCTTTTGCCAGCTGACAGATAATAAGGTTGTCCTCGTCATCCCCGGTAACCGCGGCCACCACATTCATAGCATTGATGCCCGACTCTTCCAGGATCCGCGGATCACAGCCATCGCCGCTGACCACCAGAATATCAAGTTCCTTGGCGAGGCCTTCGCAGATGGAATGTTCTTTCTCCACAACCGTGACCGTATGCTTCTCCAGAAAAAGCCGCTTAGCCAGGAAATAACCGACTTTTCCCGCGCCTACCACGAGGATATTCATAGACCTTTCCTACAGTTTAAATTTCTTCTTGACGATATCGAGACTGGCAACTTTAACCACGCCCATTAAAGTATCGCCCTTCTCCAATACCGTGTCTCCATCGGGGATAACGACTCCGTGCACTTTGCGTATGGCGGCAACCAGGAATTCGCCCGGAAGGCTCACCGCCCGGATCTTCTGCCCGACCAGGCCGTTCTTGACTTCAATCTCGATAACCCCCAGATCTTTTGTTTCGATAAGATAGCTGGAAAAAAGGCTTTCAACAATCTTATCCCTGAGCATGGAAGCAAAAAGAGTGGTCCCGCTGATAACATCAAGCCCCAACGCGGCATAGATATGCGCCCGCTGCGGGTCATACACCCGCGCGATAACTTTCGGGACATGAAATATCCTCTTGGCGACCTGCGCCGCGACCAGATTGGTATTATCCCCGTTGGTCACCGCGCAGAAAACATCCGCCCGTTCAATGTTGATCTGCTTCAATAAAGCCGGATTAAATCCATTCCCTACCAGCACAACGCCATTAAAGGTATTGCCCAGCCGTTCCAGCGAAGCCGGACTCTTATCGATAACCACGATATCGTGCCCCTCGCTGGACAAAAGCTGTGCCAGTTCAGAACCCACTCTTCCGCAGCCGACTATTACGACAAACATATACAAATATCGTAATTCGCAATTCGTAATTGGTAAATCGTAATTATAAGGGGATTTTATATACTCCATTATTCCTCTTAATTACGAATTACGTTTTACGGATTACGTTTTACGATCCTTTGGCTATTTCCACCAGTTTCTTGAACGCCGCTTCATCTTTTACCACCAGATCCGCTAAAATCTTACGGTCCAAAGCCACATTGGCTTTCTTCAAACCTTTTATGAACTGACTGTAGGTTGTGCCGGAATCACGGCAAGCGATATTGATGCGCGTTATCCAAAGCCTGCGAAAATCCCGCTTTTTCTGTTTCCTGCCTTCGTAGGCGTACACCATAGCATGTGCCAGCGCACGGCGGGCCTGCTGGAACTGCTTACTTCGGTCGCCCCAGAACCCTTTGACCTTTTTTAATACTCTCTTCTTTCTCTTCCTTGTTGTTGGACTGTGCTTTACTTTAGTCATACATACTCCTTACTATTTATCCGTACGGAAGCATCCGCGTAAGAAACTTTTCCAGTTTTTTGTTCGCGATGGTCTTTCCCCTGCGCAACGACCGTATCCGATCCGAATTTTTGTTAGTCAACAAGTGCCCTTTCCCGCAGGCATGATATTTGACCTTTCCCTTCTTAGTCAACTTAAACCTTTTTGCCACACCTTTTTTTGTCTTTAATTTTGGCATTTTCTTACTCCGTTAAACGTAATGATTAACCGTTATTTTACGCGTCTGCCGGAGCCGTTTTTTCTCCCGCCTCGGCCTTAGGGGCGATCCGCCGGGGCGAGATCACCAGTGAAATAACCTTACCTTCCAGCATAGGTTCCTTTTCCACCTGCCCGTCAACCTGCGTATCGGCAATGAACTTATCTATCAGTTTCCGTCCCAGATCAAGATGTTCTATCTGCCTGCCTTTAAAAAACAGCTCTACTTTAACCTTATCCCTTTTCTTTAAAAAATTAATGGTCTGTTTTAACTTGGTCTGATAATCGTGCTCATTAATGTTCGGCTTCACGCGTATCTCTTTCAAGCTCCCCTGCTTCTGGTGCTTTTTGGCCTCCCGTTCTTTCTTTTCCTGATCATACTTAAATTTGCTGAAATCGATGATGCGGCAAACCGGAGGATTTGCCGTCGGGGCAACCTCTACCAGGTCGAGCTCGGCCTGAACGGCCATGTCCCGCGCCCGGTCAATAGGAACAATGCCCAGCTGATTTCCTTCCGGACCGATAAGGCGCACTTCTGGCACGCGAATTCTTTCGTTAATACGGATAAACTTTTTTATAGCTACCACCTCCTCAGTCTGTATTGCTCGCCGCGCGTCGTGGCGGTATCAATGTTCACGATGCGCAATCTGCAATTTCACGTTTGCAATAAATTCCTGCAAGGGAACGCTCCCCTGATCGCCTGCTTTTCTCTTTCTCACGGAAACGGTACCGGCCTTCTGCTCGCGGCCGCCGAGTATCAGGATATACGGGGTCTTGGCCATTTCCGCTTCCCGGATCTTACGGTCGAGGGTCTCGTTGCGCGCGTCCACCTCCGTCCGTACAAGATTTTCATCCAACGCCTGTTGTACCTGCGCCGCGTAATCTATCTGCGCCTCTTTTATGGGAATAATGACTACTTGCACCGGCGCCAGCCACACCGGAAACGCCCCGGCATAATGTTCGGTCAAACAGGCAATAAAACGTTCGATGCTCCCCAGCAAAACCCGGTGCAGCATAATCGGTTGTTTTTCTTTACCGTCGGAATCCACATAGGTAAGATCAAACCGCTTGGGAAGGGCGAAATCGCATTGTATGGTCGCGCACTGCCAGGACCGCTTCAGGGCATCTTTTAGTTTTATATCGATTTTCGGGCCGTAGAACGCCCCGTCTCCCTCATTAATATCGTATTTCAATCCCAGGTCTTTCAGCGAATCTTCCAGCCCGCTGGTAGCCTGCTGCCAATCATCGTCGGAACCGATGGATTTTTCCGGCCGCGTGCTTAACTCTATCCCTAAGGATTCAAATCCAAAAATCTTCATGGTTGAAAAAACAAAATCGATGATCGCGCGTATTTCGGCCTTTAACTGCGACGGCAGGCAAAATACGTGCGCGTCATCCTGGGTAAAACCGCGTACCCGCAGGAGGCCGTGCAAAACCCCGGCTTTTTCATGACGGTACACCGTGCCCAGCTCAAAGAACCGGATGGGTAACTCTTTATAACTGCGGATCTTTGATTTATAAATAAGGATGTGCCCCGGGCAATTCATGGGCTTGAGCACAAAATCCTTTTCTTCGATCTTGAAAGTATACATGTTCTCTTTGTAAAAATCCAAGTGCCCGGATTTCTGCCAGAGCCCCGCCTGCATGATATGCGGGGTAATCACCATTTTGTATCCCCGCTTCACATGTTCTTCCTTTTCGTAATCCTCTATCAACTTACGCACCATCGCGCCCTTGGGGTGATAGAATACCAGCCCCGGCCCGGCTTCATCCTGATACAAATCATACAACTCCAAAGCCGGCCCAAGCTTACGGTGGTCGCGCAGTTTAGCCTGCTCCAGGTCGTTCAAATAATCGTCCAGCTCTTTTTGACTCTCGAAACAGGTGCCGTAGATCCTCTGCAGCATGGGATTGGTCTCGATCCCGTGCCAATACGCTCCGGCAAGCGATAATAATTTAAAAGCTTTAACCTCTCCGGTAGATTCGATGTGCGGCCCGCGGCAGAGATCCACAAAATCATTGCCGGTCTTATATATCGACACTGTCTCGTCGGAAATCTCGTTTAACAGAGAAACCTTATAGGATTCTTTCAACCTGCCGAAAAGATCGAGCGCTTCTTTTTTCGTAAGCTCTTCGCGCATAAACGGTTCGTCCTTATGGATGATCTCGAGCATTTTCTGCTCGATCTTCGCCAGATCATCGTCGGAAAAAGGCTCTTTTTTATCAAAATCATAATAGAACCCGTCTTCGATGGAAGGGCCGATAGCCAACCGAGTATCCGGCCAGAGCTCTTTTACCGCCATGGCCATGATATGCGAACATGAATGCCGCAAAACCGACAGTTCCATAGTATCCTTTCGATGCAAACGGTTTTTTCCGTTACTTAAACGATTGTTTACCTCTTAACACTTTACACTTAAAACTTAACACTAAAAATGGGCCCTACAGGAGTTGAACCTGTGACCTTTTCCATGTCAAGGAAACGCTCTAACCAGGCTGAGCTAAGGGCCCGCAATTTACAAAAATTTGCTACCGTCTGTGAACTGTTATCTGTTAACTAATTTATGCCGGGGAAGGGAATTGAACCCTTATGTCCTTGCGGACGCGGGATTTTAAGTCCCGTTCGTATGCCAATTTCGACACCCCGGCGGGATTTTCTGTTCTTGCTTAGTTCTCGTGTTCGCGTGTTCTCGTGTTCTCGTGTTCTCGTGCAAAATCACGCAAGAACACACGAACACACGAACGCACGAACACGCGAACACATAGGCGACGAGCGGAATTATAATAAGCAGATGATTTATGGAGCCGTTTTTCGGCGACATAAATCATAGGCCGCAGGCCGTCTGCGAATTAATCCCATGCGAAGAAGCAATTATTCG
>JBAZGE010000030.1:0-331 GCA_041653035.1 Candidatus Omnitrophota bacterium | reverse complement strand
ATAACTTACGTCGCCCGCCTTCGGCGGACTCCGTAAGTTATGCGCTCATTGAGGCGACGAGCGGAATTGAACCGCTGAATAGCTGTTTTGTCCCGTCCCAGCGTTTTACTACAGGGACGGGATCCCGCCCCTCGTAATAAACAATTGGGCGGGACAGACAGCTGCATTACTTTATAGAGGCGTGGACCGGACTTGAACCGGTGAATAGTTGTTTTGCAGACAACTCCCTTAACCACTTGGGTACCACGCCGATCAGTCTACGAAAGAGCCTTTTTTACTGCCTTCACAATGGTGCCAACGTCTTCCAAACAACCCATTCCAACGGCGCCGC